>CALCJH010000167.1 GCA_937967775.1 uncultured bacterium
AGACACCGTCGCTTCCCACCTTCCATTCGCTGACCCGGCGGCCCCCGCTCAGGACGGGCAGCTCTCCGGGAAAGTTCCGAATGATGGTGGGCGATGCAGGCGTGCCAGAGTCCTCCGGCGTCAGGACGATGGGCTCGCGCAGATAGTGAATGCCTCCGCGTACATAAACGGTGGCCGGTCCGGCCATATCCGGGTCCATCCGCCTGAGTTCCCGTATTGCGGCCAGCGCCCGCTGTACCGTGGCAAATGGACCGTCCATCCTGCCCGCATCCGGCTCGGCGAGCTTCCCGGACCACCGGTCGTCCCCAGCCAGCGACACATAGAACCGTGTCTCCTCCGCTGCCTGAGCCATCGCCGCCCCTCCCATCAACACATGCACGGCTGCCACGATGAGCGTTGCTCTCCAGTCCATCGCAAGTCCTCCCACGTGTCAGGCCCTTCGGTTTTCGGGAAGGGAAGTCCTGCTGAAAGCAGACAAGGCAAGCGCCCGCGCCTCAGTGAAAGATCTGGTGGACAGGAACCTGGAAGATCACGCCGATCAGGGACCAGACCGCTCCGGCAGTATAGTCTCCAAGCACCAGGCCCAGGAAGAAGGGCAGCGTCTTGCGATACAGCTTCAGTCCGCCCCCGTGCAGCACCGCCCACTTCAGCGCCCAGGCAACGAAAAACGGGAACCAGAGCCAGCGCATCTCGCTTGCCATACAGTAGCCCAGGGGGTGGAAGGGGAACCAGGGGAATCGCGCCCGCAGTGCCGCCAGCAGACCGGTGAAGCCGGCGGCTCCTCCCACCACAGCCCACCGGGTGGGCTCCGCGGTGAAGCCCGGGTCCAGTGCGGTGGAGAGCCAGCCGTACGCCTCAATGCCGGTCCAGACCGCGAAGCCGTAGCATCTCGAAATGCCGTCCCGGTAAAAAATGTCCAGGCAGGCCCACATTCCCACGAAGGTAGCTATGGCGAAGGCGGCCAGCATGGGGACGATAAGGCTGCTCAACTTCATGCCATTTTCTTGTGCAAGCTTGAACGCCTCGAACTGGCTGGGCATGGGGTGGCTCCGGTTCAGGCGCCAGTACCAGTGGCTGGCAGCGGCCAGTGCCAGGTTCGTTGGGCCCAGCACGTGGGAGTCGAATAGCCGCATCAGATTCATCGGCTCAAGGTCCCAGGCATTATGCTGACCGCCCGCCTCGGCGCGCACCCGGGTGATGCTCAGCGACAGCAGCAGGTATATCAGCAGAATCACCACCACCCAGATCAGGCTCATCCCGGCCATCAGCCAGAACCCGCCAAAGACAACCATTCCACCCAGCAGCCCCCATACCGCCAGTCGGTAGGACATCGGCTCGCCCGAGTCATCCACTTTCTCGAATCCCATGGCGGCCCGGAGGATGCGGATTAGATATCTGCGATACAGCACAACGAGCGAGATGCCGAATGCAAACCAGGCTCCCATGCCCTGCTCGTGAATGAACGGGAAGTCCGGAATGTTCCCGTATCCCGCCACATACCCCGCCACCGATTGAGCACGGTAGAAAAGATAGAAGAACCAGCAGGAAAAGGAGACGTCCAGCGGCACCAGATAGGCCAGCCCAATACCGAATGGATACCACGCGATCCACACCGGAGCGGCTGACCACGGAGGGGTAGGGAACTGGAAGTATCGGGCGCGCACCTGCAGGTGCGGCAGGTTCGGATACCAGACGTGAAGGCCGTTCAGCAGGCACAACCCGGCCGCCAGCAGGAAGCCTGTCCACAACGCTCTGGAACGTATTATGGATCCCGGCGCATCCGCCTGCGTCAGCTCTAGAGGGAGCCGCACGATCGGGAATGATAGCTTCGTCTCATCCATCCACGCCCGCCGGACGATGACCGACAGGCAGAGCATCACCCACCCGATGGAGAGGATGAACACCGACCAGAAGGCGAGCGGCGCCAACCAAGCCCTCAGCACCTCCGGGTCGGTCAAAGAGCGGCTGCCCCCGTAAAATGCCCCCTCCATAACCTCGCGATCCCAGACGAACAGCCATTTCGGCAAGTGCGGGAACATCAGCTCTTCCCACCGATTTTCGGGGGTGGCATACCAACTCGCCCAGCCCAGGGTGCTCATCAGGTTGATGATGAAGTCGTGCGTCGCCACTGTGCACGACATCACCAGCATCACATAGATGATCACCAGGTCCCCCCGCGTGAAGGCGAGCCGCGGCATCCAGCGCCTCAGCGCAGCATTCAGCGAGGTAAGGGCGAACAAGTAGAACACCGGAGTGACGAACAGGGGGTTAAGCGTAAGCACAACATACCACCTGAGCTCCGCCGCCAGCACCCAGTAGACGTTCAAAGGCACCAGCAGCAGGCCCAGAATCAGCCCGCGGCGCGTGATACGGCTTTCGCGCGTGTCGCTTCCGCCCTGAGTGTTTCGAGAAGAGGTCTCTGTCACTGAAGCCAGAGGTCCTCCGTCCTCCGGGTAGAGCCGGAATGGAGCGGCCTGATCGAGGAGACGGCCGGGAAAATTGCTAGCGTGAGAAATCTGTTCATCAGGCGATTACCTGCCCCCGCGCCATACTATCACCCCCTTCAAACTCTGTCAATGCCTCCCAAGACCATGCGCACAGACCGCAGAAGGAAGTGCTCCTCGGTCGACTTCAGACTCAGCCTCCGAGCCTTAGCCTCCGGCTCCCTGAGTTCTAAACCGCAACAGGCTCCGCCAGCCTGGCAGCTGGCGTCTCCCCCAGCGACTTCTGGAGCCAGACCGTGGTCCCTTCGGTGCCGGTGGCCAGCCGCAGAAGATCGGCCGAGTCCAGCATAATGGTGAATCCCAGCCCCATGGAAGCCTTGGTGGTGAAACCTGGAAGGAGGGCGATGCGCGGGATGGCAAAAGTGTCCATGCCCTTGCCGTGGTCCACAACGGCCACCCACACCGAGTGGTCATCCGCACCCGCGTAAAGGAATCCGCCGCCGGCGTGTTTGACCGCGTTGGCAAGCGCCTCGCCCACCGCCAGCTCGAAGCGCTCTAGACGTTCTCCCGTGAGGCCGCGGCGGCGGCAGTAGTCCATCGCCTGATGACGGACCCGCGAAAGATGCTCTGGACCGGGCAACCGGGCGGAGAACTCGGCTCCCGCCAGCCACTCCGGCGCCTCATCTTCTTCACCCAGCATGAAGTGTCCGCCTGTGACGGCGAGGATGGTCTCGCGGTAGAACTGCCGCTTGTCGCGTTCGGCCTGCTTGAATGCCTGCTGGCGTTCCTGCTCCTCACGCCGCCGCTCGGTCAGGTCGCGGGCTATGGCCAGGCATACCAGCTCGCCACCGACCCGCTCCGTACGGGCGCAGATCTCAACGGGAATCTCCTCCCCGTTCCGCCGCACCAGCACCGTCTCGAAGACCGCATCCCCCTCGCGCCAGAGCCGTTCAAGCGCCTTCAGGGTGGTGGGGCGCTCCCGGGGCGGCACCAGCTCTGCCGGGGTCATTCGGAGCAGAGCGTCGTGGCTGTAGCCGGTCTCCCGGACGGCCGATTCGTTTGCGTCCAAGAACGGGCCGGGCAGACCCTCCTCTGTCATCTGGAACAGAAAAATGCCGTCGTTGATGCTGGAGAACAGCAGGTGGATCCGCGACTCTGCACGGTAGATGCGATGGATGCTGGCGCGCACCAGGGCGTACAGGGCAACAGACGTCACCGCGACGAAAAGCAACCCTTTCAGCACCGAAGACAGAGTGATCTTCGCCACCTGGTCGCCCGGCGACACCAGCCCGAACAGCAGCCAGTCGGACGTCGCAACCCACAGGGCGGCCGCTGACGCGTATATGAGCGCGATGCGAAGCGCTGGACGGTTGACCGACTCTCTCATAGCCCCGGGTCCTCACCCTCAGGACCGGAATGATGGCGCTCGCCACCAGCTTTCTGCTGTCCTTTGCATTCCTGCGCCTGTGCGAGGATTGTCGCGGGACACTGCGAATCATTCCGGGTCCTGAGAGCATATTACCCGTTTTGAAGGCTTCCGATTGCCTTCGCGGGCTTAGCGGGTTAAGAGATCGTGTCTATGCTTGTCGCAACAAATCGCGTCAGTCCAGCCGCAAGATGTCGCCCCAGTCGCGCATCCGGACCAGCCGGCGGGTATCGGTCCAGCCGGTGGGTACGCTGCCTTCCACAATGCCGGTCACTGCGCACAGGTCCCCCAGAGCCACTGGCAGCGACGAACCGGGGCACCGGACCATCACGCCGCGCCGTCCAGCCAGATCCACTACGCCGGAGCCATCGTCCACAAAGATCACCGTTCCCAGCACGGCGGTCACTCGTCCCACGATGGTCACCAGTTGTCCCACGTTGTTGACGCCGAAGCCGTCCCGCGCTCCGGCCAGATATGGGGCCACCGGGCCGCCGCCCACCTGAATTCCCCGCATTCTGAGACCCGGAAGCATAACAGGGGCGACATCCACCCGTGTGATGGACGCCTCCGCCACCGTGCGTTCAGCGTTCACGCCGCTCAGCACCCGGGTGCGGGCTTTGCCGGACACGTTCACGGTGTCGCCAACGGACACGCCCGATGCCACGCCCTCCACGCGGACTCCCGCCGAGCGGTCCGGCTCGGCGACGTAGGTTGCCCCGTCGGCGGGGAATACGGCGGTGACGACCTTTCGGAGCAGTGTCACCTGCGCGTTCTCAGGAAGCAGTTTCACCGTGCCGCAGCGGTCGCCGCCCTGGGGCTGTGTAGGGCGGCCGAGAGCCTGGACAGGTGCCGAGGGCTGATCGCTTGAGTCCAGCGCAAAGGCGGTGTAGTAATAAACCGCGCCGTTCATCAGCCCGGAATGCACGAAAGAGTCCCACGCGCCCGGGGAGCCGGGACGATCGCAGACGAGCTCGCCGTCAAAGGGGCTCTGAGGATATCCGTCCGTGCGCACCCGCACCACCGCCCGCGCGAAGGTGCCGGTGGGATTCTGCCACGTCAGCCGCACGGCGGTATCCAGGGATTGGACGGAAAAATTCTGCAGCGGGGGAGGCGGTGCGCCCGGGAAGAAACGGGTCTGGAAATTGTCCCGGTAGTGCGCGCCCGCCGGCTTCAGGCTGTAGTCATAGCGCCAGAGCCCGAAATAGTTTTCGAAGCTTTCGTTCGGGTTGGTGGTGTAGTTCTTGGCATCGTAGGTCATCCACTGCAGGCAACCCGCGATGTCATGATTCTCGAACGCCTGCAGCCACTGCTGATACATCGTCAGCTGCTGGGTCTCGGTGTAGTCCCAGATCAGCACCCCGTCCCGGTTGCAGGGAGTGGGATTGGTGGGCCAGCCGAACTCCTGGGCCAGAATAGGCTTCTGATTCGCACCCATCAGCGACTTGATGACCGGAATCTCGGTATTGTTGGTGATATGGGACCAGTATGAGTGAAAGCAGACGATGTCCACGAAGCCCAGGACATCCTTGTTGTTTCGGTACCAGCGCATCCCGACCGAAACGGGATGGTGGGGATCGATGGTGCGGATGTGCGCCGCCATCCGACTGAGCCAGTTGACAATCCTGTCCCGCTGCACGGGAGCCTGATCCCAGTCATCGAAGCCGCCGATCGAACTGGGGTGGTCGGGCTCGTTTTTTACATCCCACATAAACACGTAGGGGTTGTTCTTCAGGCGCCCGACGATGGCGTTGAGATAGCTCTTGTGCTCGATCTCCCTCTGGGTCCCGGCAAGGGGATAGCTGGTCTCCCAGTCAAAGAGGGTAACGCAGCTGCGGATGCCGTTCGCCCCCAGATGATTCACCAGCGATTCCAACTGCTGCAGTCTGGTCTCCGGCGGATTCGGACCGTTCCAGCCACCGTGCGCGTAAGGCACCAGAATGCGGACCGCATTCATCCCGAGCGACCGCATGCGGCTGGTGTCGGCCACAATGGCGTTCCAGTTCCAGTTGGTCCACATAGCGGCCCACATCCCGTCGCGGGGATAGTAGTTGGTCCCCTTGATGCGGATGGGTTGACCGTATATGGCCAGCTTACTGCCTTGGACGGCCACGAAGCCGTACGGCGGGTTTTGAGGGGACGCCGCCGCGGGGACCCAGCCGATGACCGGAGCCAGCAATGCTCCGGCCAGGATGATGGCAACCAGTTTCAAGATATTCTGTCTCTCCTGTCCTTTTGCGCCCGCTCTGTCTGTTCGCGGGCCTCTGCTTCCGTCGCGCTCCTGATTTGATAGTCCATATTTATGAGAGATTCGTTCCGCAGATTGCCTCTCAGTGAATTTGCAAATCCTCTGCTGACCTCATAAAGAGGAGTCTTCTGTTTGTGGTCCAGCCTGTGGGGATGCTCCCGGTGACGACGCCGCTTGCCGTGACCATCTGTCCTACGGTCACAGGCGGAGCCCCGGAGGGCCACCGGACCATTACCCCGGCACGGCCCGCCACGTCCGGCACCGCCTCCCCGTCATCCACATAGAAATACTGCCCCACCACCGCCGTCACCCGTCCCGTCACGCTTGCCAGGAGGCCCATAGAGTTGACGCCGCGTCCGTCGCGGACTCCCGGGAGATAGGGCGGAATCGCTCCACCCCCCACGTGGGATGTCCGCATATGCAGCGGGACAGGGGGGGCACCCGTGGTTGTGACGGATATTGTTTCGATGCGCAGCTGCCTCTCGGATGGGACAGTGCCGATATAGCGGGTCTCCATCGTGCCAGAGACATCCACCCGGTTTCCCACGGAAAGCGGGGGAAGGGATCCCCCAAGACGCAGACCTCCGGCGCGGTCAGGATCCTGGATGTATGCGGATCCGTCCGAAGGGAAATACGCCGAGACGATTTTGCCGCTCAGAGCCGTCCACGTGCCGTCGGGCAGCAGTCGGGCCTGAGTGCACGGCATTGGTTGAGGTGTCGCCTGCACTGAAGCAGGGCCGGAGTATGTTCCGTCGAGCGCCCGCGCGAACACGGAGTAGAACAGGGTCGTATTGGGCGCCCCCTGATGAATGTACGAAGACTGTGACCCTGGTGAAGCCGCGACCTCCGTCAGCCTGGTTCCGTCCGAAGGGTTCGTGGGGTAGCCGCCCAATTTGAAGTTGATGACGGCCGAGTTCACCCGCGGGTCCGTCGGATTGGTCCAGGAGAGCCGGACGGCGCGGTCGCCCGCATCAGCCTTCAGGCTGGTCACCGGCGGCAACGGCGTCGCGGCAACGCCACCGTAAACGTAACCGATGTTCTCGGAGTTATGATCGTAAACCAGATGCACCGACGAGTCCGTTCCCACGGTCAGACACGGCCATCCTTTCCAGATGTTATCCGCCGCGGAAACGGCCGTCTCCGGCGCCGACCAGCTCCCGTTCACCCACTGCCTGTAAATGAACGCCTTCGAACTCGGTCGCTCCTGGTAGATCAGGTGGATCCTGCCGTCGGGTCCCTCCGCAAGCCAGGGATAATGCCCGGCGTTCGTCAGCGTGGTCAGGACGCTCCACGTCTGACCTCCATCGGTGCTCGTGGTGATCTTGATTTTGTACTGACCGTCAGTGTCCTGGTCGAACGTCACGAACAGTACCGTGCTGACTCCGGAAGCCGCGAGCCGGCCGAAAGCGAAGAAGCCGGCAGTCGAGCCAATGACCTGGGTGGCTGACCAGGATCCCCCTTCCAGCCGCCGGTAGAGGACTCTCCTTGCTTCTTCCCAGGTCACGTGGACGCGACCCGCGCCGTCCACCGCGATTGCGGGCCGGTGGTAATACTCCGACTCACAGTTACCCAGCGCTACTGGTGCCGACCAGATTGTCCCGTTCCAGACCTGGTATCGGATGCTTTTGTCCGCCGCATACACCAGATGGACACGCCCATCGGGCATCACGCGCATCATGGCGTAGTCTTCGTTCACGTCGGGGGTGTTTGTCAGCTGGACGGTATTCCAGACGCCCCCCACGCGGCGAGCCAGGAACAGGTCGGTCTTGCCCCCGGGCGGAGAACCGGCGTAGGCGACCCATACGCTGCCGTCCGGGTGGTAGGCGATGTTTGCCCGCTCCGACCAGGGCACGGAGACGGTTTCCACCGGTCCCCAGACTCCGGCTGCCGAGCGCTCCCGGAACAACAAGCGCCAATCCGGGTTCTTTCTCCGGTAAACGACGAAGATCCGCCCGTCCGGAGCGCTCGCCACGACCGGCACCGAGCACCCAGTATCAGATGGTGGCGAGATGATGAGCGGCGGCTGCCAGATCAGAGCCGCAGCCGGAGACGCCCCCGCCAGCCAGGAAAGGATGATCGCCGCGATGGTTCCAGCGGCCTTGACTGTCAGCCTCTTTTTGCCCGACATTCTACGCCCTTCCGAACACAGAGATTTGAAGGCTGGCCTCACGGCGAGGTCAGCACACGCAGGTCGGCGTAGTTGCGGAGCCGGACCAGCCTGCGGTTCGTCGTCCAGCCTGTGGGCACGCTGCCCTCCATGACTCCCACAGCGCTCACTGTGTCTCCAACGTTCGCAGGGATGGATGTGTCCGGGCAGCGGACCATCACTCCCGTTCTGCCCGATGTGTCCAAGACCCCGCTGCCGTCATCCACGAAGAGAAAGTTGCCTGCCTTCGCAGTAACCCGGCCGGCCACGGCCACCAGCAGACCAATGGTGTTCACGCCGTAGCCGTCGTTCACGCCCAGCAGCCAGGGCGGCGTGCTCCCACCGCCCGCCGCGATGCCCTTCATCATCAGCGGCCGCACGGTGTTGCCCCGGGCTGTCACGGTGACCGTCGCTGACGAGACCTGACGCTCGCACTTCAATCCAGACACAACGCGGGATCCCATGACTCCGGAGACATTCACGACGTCGCCCACCGCAAGACCGGCCGTCGCGGTAACCACCCGGATTCCGGAGGATCGTTCCGGATCCTGGACGTAGATGACCCCGTCGGACGGGAAGACGGCCGTTATGATCCGGCCGGTGAGGTCCACGCGCGTTCCGTCAGCAAGAAGCCTGATGCTTCCGCAGTTCTGAGAAAACGGTGTTGCCGACGCCGTGGCGGGCGGCTGGCTGTTGCCAAAGGCATCCAGGCAGAACACCGAGTAGTAATAGGTCACGCCGTTGGTCAGTCCTGTGTGATCCACCGCGCCCTCTGTGCCAGGATGGACCAGAGAGTCATACAGCGGCAGCCCCTGGGAAGGGGTGGCGGGGAATCCGGAAGTGCTGTAGCGGACGACCACACGGTGCAGGTTGATGGACTGAGGATTGCTCCACCGGATGCGATTGATCCGGTCGGAACTCGTCGCCGTGAGTCCCTCGGCGGGGGCGGGAGGCCCGGTCGGATGGGGCAGGGTGGAATAATATGCGTGAGGCGCATTGTCTCCCCCCCAGTATTCCCACACGGCGTGCAGCGTGTTTGTCGAGTCCACGCACAGATCGGGATCCACGGTGAACGCGTAGGGCAGTCCTACGGACACGACCGACGCGCCCGGCTGCCATTGCCCATGCGCAAAGCGTTTGCCGAGGACGCGGCCGCTGTCCGGACCGACATCACAGTAGATGAGGTAGAAATAGGAATGCTGCATAGCCGCGACGGCTGGCGCAAAGCCCGGCGCCACCGCAATCTGAGGGCCCCAGCCAGTGACCGGGCTGTAGTGACGGGCATAGATCATCTCGTTCTGGTCCCACGCCACCATAATCTCGCCCTGGTTGTTGATGGCGATGGAGGGGCGAGCCACGAACTCCGTTCCGGTGTTGGTGGAGACCACAGTTTCCGGTCCCCAGTTCACGCCATCGAAGCGCCGCATGGCGATCTGAAAGGACGGCCCGGTCTTGGTGCCGTAGGTGCGATAGACACTTCCATCCGCCGGGTTGCGGCAGGCGCCGACCGCTGCGTAGAAGTTGTCCGTCCAGGTTCCCATCGAGGTGTGGGGAGACCAGGAAAAGCCGTTCCAGGTTCCGTAATACAGCCTGTTTTCCTTCGCCCTCCAGGAGGCGCAGAGCATATTCGGGCTGTTTGAAGCACCGTAGGGCGCGAGCTGCGGCGTCTTGGCCTGCCCTCCGTCTCCGGGAGGGTAAGCGTAGGCCGTCACGGGGAACGTGCTCCAGCTGGCTCCGCCGTTCGACGAGCGCGCCGCCCATATCTGTTCGCCGCCCTGGGCATCGTCCACCCAGTTCTCCCACGCGATCCAGATGTCCCCGTTTCCCGCAACCGCAATGTCAGAACGACCTCCCGGCCAGCCGGTGATCGGCACGATGCTCGGAGGGGACAAAATGCCGTTAAGCAGCCGCCGGTAGCGGACGGACCATCCGGGACTGGTAGGCTTGTAATGGATATGGATGCCGGCCACGGGGTCCGGATAGATAACGGGATTTTTTACGGCTTTCTCATCCGGCGAGTTGATCCGCTGGGCTGTAGCCCACTGCTGGGCTATGGCAGGCGCGGAAAGACACCAGAGACAGGTAAGTGAAGCGGCAAGGAGCGGACTGCGCATCTTTTCGAGATCCCCTTCGACTTCGGAAGTGTCGGGCCAGACACGGGCACCCCTCGTTCCACGGCCGCCCCTTGAACGTGGCAACCGACGGACCATGCAACGGAAGGGCAGAGCAGGCACTCTCAATTAAAGGTTACCATACGAAATAGCGCGGGTCAACGAGAATGTATCGGGTTGCCGTAAGTATCCTGATGCCTGTGCTAGAATGCTCGCCAGACCGGCCGGGCCCGAGCCGCACCGGTCGAGGTTGGTCAGAAAGGTTGCCGCTCTATGAGCACTCTGTTGCGTGTTGCGCTTCTGCATGTGCTGGCGTTCTCTGCCGCCTCCGCGACGGCGGCGGCCCCGGCTCCGGGTGCAGTCTTTCATGACGCTCTGACCTATGCCGTGGTGGATCAGACCTGCCCGCCTCTGGATCCGGCGCAGGAGGGCCTTGTGCTGGTGGTTCAGGGAA
>CALCJH010000168.1 GCA_937967775.1 uncultured bacterium
TGAAAGTTGCCTTTTCCACCTTCCTATTGGGTCTGGTAGTGCCTTTGGCCCACGCTCAGATTCTCGCCCATGATAGCGGCAAGATGGAGAATCTGGCCGTGGTAAGTTCATCGGGCATCTCCGTGCGCTTTCATTCTCCCGGAGAGGCCAACCTCACTGCGTTCCAGTTCTTCGGGTGCCGGAGTGGCGAACGCGGCTCGCCTTCGGACTCGTTTTGGGTGAGGATAACAGACGGCGAGGGAAACCTTCTCAGGGAGTTGGAAAAACCCCTCTGGAACATCGGTGTGGGACGGCCTCTCTGGCAGACGGTGTCCATCACTCCTGCTGTGCGAGTGAACGGCGACTTCGAGATCCGCATTGCGGCTGATGCCCGCGCCAGAAGTTCCTTCCAGGTGGGACGCGATGGTCCAGCTGACTCAGGCCGCTGGATGGTGCGAGCTCATCTGCTGGATCCTTCCCGCACTCAGCCAGCCCGTGTTGCGGTGGGCCGCACACCGGCGAGTTCTGGCCGCCCTCCTGCCGTCCGGCCGGAGATCACGACGGCTCCTGTGCAGAACCAGCCGCGCCGCCCTATGTCTGCACCGTCTGCGGCTACTCCAGGAGTTCTGGCCTACCGCGACCAGCACCGGCGCTTGAGCTTTCCCCGCACTCCGCCGGCGATCCCTCGTGACTGCGGCAGGGTGGATATCCACTGGGATGCAGCCCCGGTGACGGTCGAGTTGAGCTATGTCGGAAAGCCGTCCAGGATACTCGAAGGATTGGATGTCCGCCGCCTTGTGGTGGACTTTCCCGTCCCTGAGCCGGGGCTTTTCGAGGTGACCGTCAGGAAGGACGGCTTGCGCTCTGAGTCGCGGCGTTTCCTGGTCTCAGCCGGCAGCAGGCACGAATGGCGCATCCGGCTTCAGCCTGCCGGAGAGACGGATAGGGGAGAAACCAGTCCGGGGGCAGATGTTCCTCCCGTCGTGATCGAAGAGGTCGTCGAGCCTTGATGCGCTCTAGCCGGCCGGACGCCGGAAGACGGCGCGGACGGGACTGCCGTCGCTGCCCGTAATCCTGAGCGGCAGGCAGATCAGCTCCCACCATCCCGGCTCGACATCCGTCAGGTCCAATCCCTCCACCGGAATGATGCCCGCCCGCAGCAGGGTTCTGTGCACCATCGGCTCGGGAGGCCCGAAGCGCTCCACGGAAAGGTAGTCAATACCCACCAGACGGATGCCCCGGCTCGCGATCCACTGCGCCGCGTCAGGGGAGAGGTGTGCGTAATCCCGTGTGAACTCAGGGCTGCGCATCAAGGCACGGGAGGTGTTCGCTGTGCGCAGGACCAGCCGCTTGCAGTTCTCAGGAACCCCTTCCAGATTCGCCGGTTCAACGGCTCCCGTGACCGTCTCCAGATTCAGCACGTATGCCGGCCCACACAAGACTTCCAGCGGCAGCTGCTCCACAGCAGACCCTTCCGGCAGGAAGTGGCACGGAGCGTCCAGATGCGTGCCCGCGTGCACGGAAAAGGAAATGTGGGTGATATTGCAGGAGTCTCCTGCCTCTAAGCTGGCAACCCGCTCCACGGAGACCGGGGGATCTGTCTCCCAGACGGTGGTCACACCCCCGAGGGGAACTGTGGCGTCCACATAGACATAGCTTGCCGAGGGTGCCTGAAGCAAACTTTCAATACTTCTCAAGAAGGGCCCGTACTTTAGCCTTCAGCTCTTCCGGGCATTTTTCTCCGCGGCCTTCTTCTCTTACACGCTGCCAGAGAAGCGCCTCGAAAGCAAATCTGCTGCAACAGTGGCGGCAGAGGTCCAGGTGAACCTCCACCTCCTCAAGCGACGCAGCCGGACCCTCCCGGTCCAGATAATCATAGAGGCGGCTGACGGCTTCAGCGCAGTTGATCTGCCTAACTCGATGCGACATATCCCATTTCGCGAGCTTGTTCGTAGAGATACTTCTGAAGCAGCTTCCTGCCGCGATACAATCTGGACCGGACCGTGCCGATGGGAATGCCCAGGATGTCCGCTATCTCCTGGTAAGCCAGACCTTCGATGGCATTCAGGACCACCACGAGCCGGAACTCCTCCGGGAGACGGTCTATCGCC
The DNA here is from genome assembly GCA_937967775.1 of uncultured bacterium. Taxonomy (GTDB): domain Bacteria; phylum Armatimonadota; class UBA5829; order DSUL01; family DSUL01; genus CALCJH01. The sequence continues at coordinate 2,091 of CALCJH010000168.1, forward strand.
GCCATGATATCCTCGTGCAGGAACCTGTTGAGAACCTGCATCTCAGGATCGCTCGCCGATTCGCTTTGCCGCCGGACCTCGCTGAGGAAGTAGAAATCCTCGACATCCGGCAGGTCCACACGTTCCGGTTCCTTCGACTTTTTGCGATACCCGTTGATGAAGGTGTTTGTCAATATTCGGAACAACCACGCCTTGATATTGGTTCCAGACTGGAACTGGTGGAAGTTGCGAAACGCGAGCAAGACCGTCTCCTGGACCAGGTCTTCGGCGTCGGAGGAGTTGCGCGTCATCCTCAGCGCCGCGGAGTAAAGGCTGTCGAGGAGTGGAAGGACCAGCTCTTCGAACTCTTTTTTGGCTGCTGTGTCGGATCCGGTCATCGGGAAGTGCTTCTGTTCTCGGTAAGGCAGCCGGGCCATTGCCGCCCGGGACGCGCCGGCGTCGTGCAGTATACTTCGGATGATCGCGCTCTGTCCAATAAACTGCGCGACATCGTGCCGCAGGAAAGCCGACGGCAATCAATACGCGATTACCCCGGGATGGAGTTTCGGTAAACATTCCGGTGGGAATGCAGCCGGTTATCGCCGCCCGGATGGAGTGTAAAGAACTTGACAGACGACTTGTTTCCTGTCTACTGCCGTTACTGCCGGGCGCTGATTGCGGCCAGAGCCCGCAACTGCCCGCGCTGCGGCAAAATCCAGGGACTGCAACCATCCTCACCGCCCCCTTCTATGGCTCAGCCGGCGCGCCCCTCGCTGAATGCGGGGCTTCCGGCAGCCTCCGCAGTGCCAGCCGGAACTGCTGCGTGCCCTTATTGCAAGGTCTCCATTACACCAGGAGACTACTTTTGCCGGGCCTGCGGGAAGGCCCTTGCCGCGGGATTGACTGATCCCGCCAGGGCGGCGGCCGCAGCTGCATATGGAACTGCCGGCCTCCTAAGCGTTTTGATGTGCTTTCCACCGGGAGGCATTATTCTCGGTATTGTGGCCCTGGCCAGGGGAGCTCGCGGTCTGGGACTGGCCAGCATCTTGGCCGGAGCAGGAATGATGGCGCTCATGGCTCTTCTCTATGCCGCAGCGCTCGGGCGTGTTATGTCTGCGATTCCGGGGTTGGTGCCATTGCGGGATCTGGCGCCGTGATACCATCCGATGGGAACTCAGCCGGATCTCCAGATGTCAGCTATTATGCAGATGTCGAGCGGCCGGCGGGCGCGCAAAGCCGAGGCGATGCGCGTCTGCAGGAAAGTCCGGGCACCGCAGGGCAGGGTGCCGGATAACGTCCGGAGTGCCGGCGCTGACCGGCATATGGAAAGTGCCACAGAAAAGAAAACTCCCAAGGCAACCGGTTGTAGCCGCGTTGCCCGGAAAAGCTGAAACGGTGGTGTAAGAGACCACCAGATCCGCCGAGAGGCGGATGCTGGGTAAACCCCACCCGGTGCAAGGCAGAGGAGGGCCCGCATCCCGTTGCCCGCGGGGGCTCTCCGCAGGACGCCGCTTGAACTCCGGCGCAAGCCAGAGTCCAGACAGATGGCCGCATAAAACAGAACCCGGCTTACGGACACCTGCTGAGGGGGCCGCCCGGCTGAAAGCCGGCGCGGCCCCTAAAGTTGTCTGCGAAGGAGGTTGCGCTTCTGTTGGAAAATGCCAGGTTGAAGAGGCAGATTGATTTCGTGCGGGAGGTGGATCGCCTGAAGAACGTCTTCCGTCAGACCCTGTTGATGGACGGGACGCGCTACGAGAACGATGCAGAGCACTCCTGGCACGGCTGTCTGAGGGCAATGCTTCTGCACGAGTCTACGGATTCTGCGGACCTTGACGTCCTGCGGGTTATCAAGATGCTGCTCGTTCACGATATCGTGGAGATAGAGGCGGGCGACACTTACTGCTACGACGAGGAAGCTCACCGCGACAAGGCCGCTCGTGAGGAGGCCGCCGCAGACCGGCTGTTCGGACTGCTCCCTGAAGAGCAGGCCGCGCAGGTCCGCGAGCTGTGGGAGGAGTTCGAAGCGATGCAGACCCCTGAGTCGCGCTTCGCGGCGGCGCTGGACCGGCTTCAACCTCTGCTGCATAACTATTATACAAAGGGAGAAGCCTGGCGCAGGCACGGTGTCCGCCGCAGCCAGGTTCTGAAGCGCAACGCTCATATCCGGGAAGGCGCGCCGGAGCTCTGGGCATTTGCCGAAGAGCTGATCGCAGAGTCGGTCCGGAAGGGTTATCTGGAAGACGGCTAAGGCTCACACCGGAGGAGTCGGGTTGCGATGTGGCTAATCATTTTCTCTGCCAGGAATTCAAACGGAGGCGTGAATGGCTCGCATAAATCTGCTCATTGCGCTGGCGATGGCCGCTGCGGTCGCTGCAGGGTGCGGATCCCGAGAACCTGCGGGAGGAGGAGGGGGAAGTCATGGTGCAGGCAGCTCGAAATACACCATCGCTGTCATTCCAAAAGGCACCACCCACGAATTCTGGAAGTCGGTGCACGCCGGGGCAGTGAAAGCGTCTCGCGAGACGGGCGCGGAGGTCATCTGGAAGGGGCCGCTGAAGGAGGACGACCGGGAGGCGCAGATCGCAGTCGTCGAGAACTTCGTCACCCGGGGGGTATCGGGCATCGTTCTTGCGCCGCTGGACGACACG
>CALCJH010000169.1 GCA_937967775.1 uncultured bacterium
AGAAGGTAGTCGCCCCGCGACTGCTCCAGCCCTGTCTGGTGAAGGCCGATCTCGATCCGGTTCCACTGCCCCGCAGTGCCGAACAGGCCGGGCGGGCCACCGAAGTCCAGCGGAAAGACCTGCCCCTCGAAGATGGGACCATACTGCGTTTCCGTACTGGGCATCAGATAGTTCGGGGCCCCGCCGAAATCGTAGGCCGCGCCGTTGATGAACAGATTGATGCTGGCGGTGGCTCCGGAGGAGGCGTGCCGGATGAAAAGATGCGCCGGGCCGCCGCCCCAAGACGGATAAGCCGACGGCTGGCGAAGGCTGTTGCGATCGTACCAGTATCCCGGCGAGAAGTCGGCTACAAAGTTGGAAGCCGGACTGGTGGTCACCCGGTAGGCGTAGGGCGGCCGCCCTCCGCCAGGGACCGACTCGAACAGCGCGGAAGTCAGCGGAGGCAGGCTCAGGAACTGCGTGGTATTCACCACGATATACTTTCGGGCCAGCAGGCTGATGGCCGACGTGACCATATCCTGCTTCAGGATGCTGCCCTCGATGTAGATGTTCTCGTTCGAGACCACCGTCAGCTGCCTGTCGGCAGCCACCATTCCGGAGATGCGGATGTTGCCCTCCGCGAAGATGACTCCGTTGCGTGGATAAGGCAGCGTGATGGTAGGACCCAACCCTGGCTGCGGAATCAGATTGTTCGACGCCGCATCGTAAGTGTGCCAGACGTATTTCTGTCCCCGGCGCACGGCATCGGTCCGCGTGATGGTGAGCGTCTCGTCCGGATTGATGCGGATCACGACGCCCGGCGGCACATAGAATGCGCCCTTCCAAGAGCCCCTGTTGTTGGGCGTGACCCACTCATCCAGCAGAGTCTGAGCACCGCCGAAGACCGAGCTGCCATCCTGCTGCACGTCGCGGCGGTTGTCTATATAGAGCCCGTCGCCGTAGCCGTATTGAGCGCTGTTGACATACCGGCCGCCGTTCAGCCGCGCAGAGAAGCCAGAGTAGAGCGTCAACCGGCGGTATCGCGAGACACCGGACGAGGGATCCTCCTGATCCACCAGCGGTGGTTCCAGCCGCTTGACAGCCCGCCCGAAGCCGGCAACGTCCGGACGATCCACGCCGTCACGGTATAGCCCCTGGAATGTCGTAAAGTCCGGGTTCAGGGCGCCGCCCCGGCGCGTGGGCTCCGCCCGCCCTTCCAGCACGCCGTTATTGAATACCAGCACCTCCGCATCCGGGCCCGACTCCAGGATCTCTCCGGCGACCTCCAACCGATCCACCGGCAGCCTGGCTCCATTCTGCGACTGCACGCTGCGGAGATACACCTCGTTCTTGCCCCGCCAGACCAGGTTGCCGTTCACACGGATGGGACCGGTCCGCTCCTGACCGATGATGGTGCCGCCCCAGACAAGCGGTTTCGGCCCGAAGGCCTTGCCCAGAGATAAAGGCTCTGTCCGCTTGCCCTTGTTGGTGACGAACCGGGCATAGTCCGTGATGCCGATCGGCTTATAGGCGGTAAGCTCGTGGCGCAGACGGACAGGCCCACTGTTGGCATAGGTGGTGGGATCCGGCACCCCGCTGCCCTGGAAATTGGAGTCCACGAACCCGGCACGCCCGATGGACTCGATCTTGATGAAGCGCGACATCGGATCCGAGGGATCGGGATTGTAGCTCACCCGGATGAGAAACCGGCCGTTTCCGCTGGTGAAACTGCTGAAGCCGCCGGTGGGGCCGCCGGTGGCGGAAGGAGTGGGCTCATACGGCTGCAGCCACTGGATATCCGGATGCTTCGCGTTGGCCACCGGATCCAGATTGGCGGGTTCGGGACGCCAGTCCGCCCCTTCGTCGCTGTAGGTCAGCATACTGTCCGCGTACCGGATGCCCGCTTCGGCCATCTGGCGGGCGACCAGAACATCGCCCGAGCGCACCGCGGCCGAGAGATTGCGCGTCACCAGCGTCACGAAGATGGTGCCGATGAACATCACGATGAACATCACGGACAGCGCGATGATCAGCGACTGACCGCGGTTCGAGCGCAAACTGGGGAAAGCCGGCCTCGATACGAATTTCTGTGACACGATGCGCATGCTACCTGTGGAAGTTCCGAATCACGACATTGCTGGAAAGCTGGAGCACGCTCAGCTTTCCACGGTCATCGTAAAGCCGGTATCCCACCTGCACCGACATCACGTTCTTCGTGGTGTAATCCACGCTCAAGACGTCCCCTGAGTCAGGATCGAATCCCTGGTTGTTCTGAAAGTCGAAGCGCACCTCCACCCTGGCCGCCTGACCGCCGGAGATATCCCGCTCCGGCATGGCAGGAGAAGGAAGCGAGTAGAAGAATATGGTGCCCGTCCCGTAGTCTATCCGGTACTGATTTGGCCCGGGATCGTCTGTCAGGTAGGCCACCCGGGTGTAAAGCACGGGCTTTCCGTAATCGGGGCCCACCACCCAGTTCGGTCCCGTGACGCGCTCCGACCCCGGAACGATGCGCGCGCCGGGGATATCCGCCTTCAGCCCCGCGAACCGGTTCAGCGTGACACTGCGGACTCCTGCTCCCTGGTTTTGCATACTATCGTTGTAAGCCTGATTGATCAGGGCAGGGTCGAACACGTCGTCACCGTACTGCGTCAGCGCCTCGCTCGGAAAGGCGAACGTGACTTCCCCTTTATTCGGATCCACATCGAACATAAACTCCGGGCTGCCCGGGCCGATCTGCCTGGTCTGCTGCCAGGCCGTGATGTCGAATACGGGCTCGTTGCGGCCGGCGCGGTAGATGTAAACGTGCCCGCTGTCCGGATCACGCCGTGTGAAGTAGACCACCGTGGCTCCTTGCCGGAACACACGCACTTCGTAATCCGGAGCCCACTGACCGGCCGTGGCCCGGTAGACGGTCGGCGGGCTGTCGGGCTCGCCATACTCGCGCCGCCCGGTGTCCGTAGGAGTCAGGACATCGTTGGTCACCGCATTCGGGACGAAGCGCACCGAGCTGAAGACACTCACCGGGTCGCCGTTAGAATCATATTGCACGCTGACCAGGTCCAGATTGCTGGCCGGCCCGACGATATGCGACACCCGCCGCCAGTTCTCAGAAAACGTGCGGCCGTTCGGTGCGCGGTTCTGGTTGTAGAAGAAGTCCGGCCGGAGCAGGCCACTCTGTCCATCGGAATCATCAATGAGGTTCTCGTCGTAAGGAGAGAACTCGGCCCGGTAGAGAACGAACGTGTTCTCCACATCGGTGGCGAGCGCGCGGCGATCCTCGTGGACGTTGTTGTAAGGCTGCGACGGGTCTTTCAGTCCCACGAAGTAGCGCACCATCATCCCGTCCGGCTCGATGGGATTCAGGACGCGCGCCTCCACATCGTCGTTGCCGCCCGGCGGCTGATGCTGGGCCGGGCACGCCGGCCACGCCAGCCGTCCGCGGTCGTAGTCGCGGGGAACTCCAGCCGGGTGATTCGGGGAGTTGCAGTGCATCACCATCCGGGGCAGAACCAGGTCCACGCGCGCATAGGGAATCTTGAACACCCGCCCCTTGACGGGGATGTCAATGGCCTGCCCTGTATTGTCATACACGAACACCGCGCTCTGCAGCTCGCGCGTGAGCTGCTCCAGAGCCTGCCGTCCCGACTCCTGGGAAAGCACGGTCGCCTGCGCGCGCCGCGTGATGTTGAAGCTCTGGACCATCGGGGTCACAAGCAGCGTGGTGAGGATAGCAGTGATTGCCAGCACCACCAGGACTTCGATCAGCGTGAAGCCCCTGCGGCCGCGGGCAGCCGTATGATAGGATTTCAGGACAGAGGAGATCATCTCATCCCCCTACCCTGCCGCCAGGCGGCGAGTCAGCTCGCCGTCCAGGTCGTAATAC
>CALCJH010000170.1 GCA_937967775.1 uncultured bacterium
GACCCGGGCTATCAGGTGACGCGCAAATACGAGGTGCGGACCATCCCCTACCTTGTCATCATCGACAGGAAGGGCCGAATCGCCCGCACCATCGTCGGTCACAACTCCGAGTTTAAAAAGCAGATCTCGCGGGAGATTGACTGTTTGCTTGCTGAGAAATGATGAACCTGGGGCTGTGAGTCCCTGACCCTACAGGAGGAGAAAAACAAGTTGGAGAAGTTGGAACGGTGCGGTTGTGCATCGAAGGGAGTGGTGCTTCTGGCGTGCTCCGGCGGCTCCAACGTGGGCCAGCTTGCCAATGAAGCTGCGGTTTCGCTGACGCAGCTGAAGAGGGGCAAGATGTCCTGCGTGGTTGGGCTTGCCGCGCACATACCGGAGTTCGACGAGAAGATGGAAGACTGCAGCATTATCGTCGCCATTGACGGCTGCGAGACGGCCTGCGCGCGCAGGGCGGTTGAGCACCTGCAGCGGCGAGCCGATGTGCACGTCGTGGTGACGGATCTCGGAATAGAGAAAGAGCACCGGTTCGACATTTCCGCCGAGCAGGTGGGACTGGTGGCCGGAGTGGTGGCCGACAGGATTGCTGCGCTCCAGTCTCAGCCTGCGGAGGCGGTCGTGTGAGGCCGGTTTAACACACACTCCAGAGGGCAAGAGGAGATCACAATGAAAATCCGTATATTCGGACCCGGGTGCATGAAATGCCGGGAGACGGAAAAAATCGTCCGCAGTGTGCTGGCCGAGACCGGCATCGAGGCGGATGTGGAGAAGGTCGAGGATATTCAGGCGATGGTAGCCGCCGGGGTGGTCAGCACTCCGGCGGTGGAGGTGGACGGACAGGTGAAGATCGCAGGGCGCGTGCCCAGGCCGGACGACGTCAAGAAGCTGCTGGGCGTCTGAAAGTTCGGGGGAAGCGGGGTCGCTTCGACCCGACGCGCTTTTTTTGAACAGAGGCCGCCCCGGCGAGGGGCGGCCTTCTCCCGCTAGACCGTTTTGGCGGGCCCAGTGCAGCCGCCAGAGGTCAGGGAAAAGAGTGTCTTTCTGTCGCCCTGAGTGGTCCTCGCGGGCGGTCGGGGAACGCGGCGAACGCCCGGCAACCCCGCCCGGGCTCAGAGGTCGAATGGCATGCGGAAGTCCAGGCGGGCTTCCGCAGTGGTCTTATCCGGAATAGACGGATTGGAGTTGTCCCACTTGGTGGCCTCACCGGTGAACGTCAGGAACCGGTCGTGGCTGATCTGCTGGTCCAGCCGGAGCCGTACGGAGTGGCCCCTCACCTCCCCCGTGGGAGTGCGCGCCTCGTCCCGGCCGTAGTAGACATCCACCACCATCCCTTTCTGCGCCTGACGCTGCAGCCCGATGCTGTTCTTCAGCGTGGAGGTCTTCGCCTTGTCGTTGTCATCCAGACGGTGGTCCAGAACCAGGTTCAAGCTTCCGGCCAGCCGCGTGGTGAGCTTCAGCGACTGCGAGGTGACCAGTTCGATGACGCCGTTCGGAAGCTCCTTGTTCTGGTTCAGGGTGTATGCAAGCTGCGAAGCCGGCCCCAGGCGCACATCGAAAGCGATATTGCGCACGGGCTTCACCGAACCCCACCCCAGATCCTTGTCCTTGATATACAGGTCCAGATGCCAGGGCTTCTCCTTGTCCGGGTCCGTTTTGAACTTATAGCCGCGCCCCAGATGGTGTTTGCCATTGGCCAGCAGCATATGGGAATACTCCACGCCCAGCACGTTCTTGCCCCACAGCGCATCCAGATTCAGACCGCGCACGAACGTGACCACATTGCCATTCAGCCGCGTGGAGCCGTATTCGGTGGTCAGGTTCAGCTTCGAGAGCGGTCCCAGCGTCTCCGCCACCTGCCCTCCCAGAGCCAGTCGGTAGCCGAAGCCATCACCGGCATAGTTGGTGTTCTTCGTGAACGACTCCATCGTGAAGTTCAGCGATCGCGCGGCCGCCCAGTCCACCGCCACCCGGGTCACCTCTTCTGAGGGATCCCGTCCGCGATCCACCGCCGTGCGCGCCCCTTTCACCGTCACCCGTTCGCCCGCGCGGGTCTGCATATTCCAGGACGTGACATACTCAAAAGCGCCGGTCATCGAATCCGTCCGCCGCTCGCTCCAGCTGAGCCAGGTGGGACGGGAGCGGTCCGTCTCGGCCTGATACGCGCGCACCACCGCTCCGGCAAGCGCGCCCCCCGCAGCGCGGGTCAAGTTGGAATCCCGTGAGAAGCTGACGAACCAGTTGTTGCGGAACCGTTGCTCCATCGCAAAGATGTCGCGCATCGCCCCGGAGATCACTTCACCGGCCGAGCCGTTCAGCGACAGGCTGTGCTGGAGGGTCACCTTGGACCTGTCGGAAGGCGCATACATCAGGTTCAGCACCTCGGAGCGCCGGAACAGGTCTTCCGCGTCGTTGTCTCCGCGGCGGTATGCCGTATCAAGTTTGAGCGCAGGGGAGATCTGGCCGCCCAGCGCCACGTCGTAGATGCGGAAGCCGCGGTCGCCTGCCATCTGCTGCTTGCGAGCATCCGCCAGATCTCCGATGCGTCCGAAGGTGGCGTCTATATTCTGGTATCCCGCCTTGAAGTTGAGGTACTTGCCCGCCAGTCCGATGCCCATTCTGCGAACATCGCCCACATCGGAGCGAAGCAGGGTGTAGTCGCTGTTCAGGGACAGACGTCCCGCCACGCGCGCGTTCAGGCCGCCTTCGATCCTGTGCATTCCGTATTCATTCCCGAACCGCGCCTGCTCCGACGGAGACAGCGCCCCCAGCCGGCTGAAGCTGCTGGAGATGGTCTGGCTGGCGATCCACCCCTGCCAGTCCGCGCCGGACATGGAGAACGTCTGCCGGGCGATGTCGCCCCGGCCGTCAGTGAGGTTCACGAACGAGAGCGTCCCTGTCAGCTTCGGGTTGAGCTTCACGTAGGTGTTCAGCAGATGGCGGGAGATGCCTGCCTCCTGCAGGACAGCCTTACGGTCCGCATCGGTCACCTGCCCCACCGTGGCGTTCGGGTCGAACTGCAGCTTGGCCGCTAGCGCGAGCTGCGAAAGCTCGTCCTGACTCAGACTGGCCAGCCTCTTGAAGGACGGGTCCACGGAGCGGAACGCCGCCAGGAAGCCGACCTTCGGCTCGTTATAGACCAGCTGGATGGAATCCAGCGCCCCAGAGCTGTCGTACATGCGCATCCAGCTGAGGCGGTTCCACGGGCTTCCTTCCGGCATCAGGGAGTTCGGCCTCAGCTCCAGCGCGGCCGACAGGCGGCGCACGCCCTTCTCACGCGCAAGCTGATCTACCACCTCTTTTGGTAATGCGCCCTGCTCCCGAAGGGTGGTGAAACCGGTGAAGTTGGCGCCCACGTCCTGATACCCGAAGCTCAGGCGTGCATCTCCCATCTCCACCCGGGCCTTCTGAGAGACGATCTGGTCGCTGTCCAGCGAGTGCGGGGTCTTGCCGGAATTTTTCTCGAACAGTCCCTTCGCGCCAGGCTTGCGCGGGTCGGACATATAGAGCATGCTCTCGAGTCCCAGGCTGCCCAGGTCGAAGTCCATCTTCATCCCGAACGTCAGGACGTCGAACGGCAGCCCGCCTTTCGCGTCTGCCCCGCGATAGGCGTGCAGGAAGCTGGCGTTGGAGTTGCCGCCGAAGAAGCCGGGCAGCAGGGGCAGTCCCACGAGGCTACGAGCCGCGGCCTTGCCCTCGTTGTAGCGGTAGGTGGCGCGGATGCTCTGCATCGAGGAGACCGGCTCCGTGAAGCTGAGCGCCCCGCTGACCGGATCCACAAAGTAATCCCGGTTGCGCACCAGACGCCGGCCGTCCACGGAGACCGTGAGCGTGTCCAGGTCAATGTTGCCGTGGGTCAGAATGTAGCCCGCGGGCGAGCCGTTCCCGCGAAGCACATCGAAGCCGTTCCCCAGTTTGGCGCCGGGCTCTCCGGCGTCAGCAGGATCCTCCGTCTGGTCCATATCCAGGACGCCGCCCACACCCAGGCGCCCCACATTACCCCAGAGCAGACGCGGCGAATCGTCCGCGGCCGGAGCACCCCCCGCAAGGAGGAATGCTACCGCCACAGTCAGGAGTCCGCATATTAGAGATCTGCCCTGTATTTTCGGCATCTGCTCAAGATTATGCCCGGCTGCTCTCTTGCTCAAGCGCGCCAGAAACGCTATTCTGACCCGAAAATCAAAAATCTGCCGCTATCAGCCGCAAAGACTGCCGCGAAGGCCGTGCAATGTCCAGAGTGGCTCCGGCGGCCGCCTTTCTTCGACGCTGCTCCAGGATCTCTTTCATCCCTGAGTTCAGCGGGTCGTCCGCCATATGCCGCTCCAGCACTTCCTGAGGGGATGCGATCGCCACCGCCACCGGCCGGACCTCCACAGGTTGGGATGCGGCCGTTTCCTCGTTAGATCCTGTCTCGGACAGAGACTCGCCAACTCCGGCCACCAGCACGACGACCTCCTCCACCGCCGGGGCTGCCGGGGTAGCCGGCTTGCTGACCGGAACGGCGTCGGCCGGTTTCGAGGCGATCGTCTGCGGCCGTAACGGCTTCACAACGCGGGCAGGACGGAGCCTCCGCGCAGGTTCTTCCCTGGCGGACGCAGGCGCTTCCGTCACCGCCGCGGCGTTGGCTTCAGAAGAAGGCGCAGGCGCAAGGATTTCACGGGAAACCGCAGGAGGCGCCGGGGGTGTTACTGCAGCGCCATCCCCGGCGGGCCGGATATCCTGAGCCGGCCGGAGGCAAAGCACAGCAAGGATGGCCGCGCCGGCCAGCGCGCTCACCGCGGCGTAACGGAAGGACGGGGCAAGGGTGCGGCGCAGCGTGGCGAAGACCGAAGGACGGGCGTATGTTCTGACGGCGATCCGCTCGCGAAGACCAGCCGGGGCTGTTTCCTCCACCGCAGGCGCGGCCGCGATGATCTCGCAGAGTTCCTCCATCTCTTCCGCGCACCAGCGGCACTCCTTCAGATGTGAGCTCAACTCCTGCGAGGGGGTTCCGCCGGTGTCCGGCGCGAGCGCCGTCTCCTGCTCGAAGCGCTCGCATTCCGATCTCCGGCGGATATGCTCCATCACGCAGGCGCGCAGGTCCGCCGGGGGCTCCTGCCAGGCGGTCCGGCAAGCTCCGGACAACTCCCGCGTGAGATCCAGAAGCTCCCGGCAGGACTCGCAAGAAGCCAGATGCCGCTCCACCAGCGCCGCCGACTCGCCATCCAACATTCCGTCGGCGTAGCAGGAGATCAGTTCTTCCATCAGTTCGCAGTTCATCTTCTCAGGCCGCCTTCCCGCACTCCGGGGCATCCTCCACGCGCCATCACCGCCCCGTGGCGGGCCTTCCATTTGTAAAGACACCGCGAAATGCCGAAAGTAACAGCTTTTTTCGCGAACCGTATGAAGAAAGCCCCCTCTGGGGTGCGATCCCGGAGGGGGCGAGGCAGGAGATGAATAATCAGCGCGAGCGCTCAGCGTCTTTGAAGCGCGTCCCAGACACCCTCCCTCTGAAAGATGCTGCGAATGACATCCGGCGAGGCCGTGTCCCGGATCAGGATCCTTCCGTCCTGCCCCCGGAACCACAGGAATCCACCTGCGTTGCCCAGAACGTCCAGAGCTTCGGAGAAGGGCACCTGTGTCTGCTCGATACTGATGGACCGCGAAGAACCGGCAGGCAGTCTCTTCGGCGGCTTGAGGAAGCGCTCGGCATCCCTTTGGATCTCACGAATTCTGTTGGCCTGCTCGGCGGGGGGAGCCTGTTGCGCCTGCTGAAGCTCCTGCGCGTAGCGGCGCGCCTGTTCCTGAAGCTCTGCCGACGGATCCTGATCCAGCTTCAACTCCGCTTTCTTGCCGAACGCCTCCAGCAGCTGCAAGAGTATCTCCAGCGGATCCGCATCCCGAAGCTTCCAACTCACCCGGTCCCCGGACCGCACGATGGAGATGCTGGACGCCCTCCGGTCGCTGCGCGAGAACAGATAACGGTTGTCGCGCACCTCGAACTTCAGTCCCGCGGCGCGGCAGAACGCATCCAGCGCGGCCTCGAATGGCACGTTCTCCAGAGACAGCGTCACGCGCGTATCCTCCGGCACGTCCGGAGAGACCTCATACGCGCTGCCCTGCGGCGCTCCGGACGACCAGAGCACCTTGATGGCCAGCCGCACCGGCACATCGGTGACGGAGCAGCTTACCAGCCCCCCCTGCGCCAGCGCCGGCTCAAATGACGCCGGGAACCAGGATAGGCCAAGCGCGACCGTCGCCGCTATCAATAGACCTGTCGCTCTTCTCGTCATTGCCCTCTGCAGCTTTCGCGGCCGCCGGGAAGTGCAGCACGACCTTAGCGCTGCGCACCGTCCCGTCTGGCGCATAGGTTGAGTTCACGGAGACTTCGGCGATTCCTGCGCCCGAGACCGGGTCCGTGAAGTGGGCGCAGTAGTTGGCGGGAGGCCGGTAAGCCACCACCACGATCTTCGGCTCCGCCGGGACCGCCCTTGCTTCAGGCGCCGGACGGCCGGTCGGAGCAACAGGCGCGAGCGGAGGTGCAACCACCGGCGCTGCCTTCGCCACGCGGACCACCGGGGCCGGCCGCGGCCTGACAGGCGCCCGCGCATCTCGCATCGGCGGAACC
>CALCJH010000171.1 GCA_937967775.1 uncultured bacterium
GTGTCCGATGACGAGGGGGATTCCTCTGAGTCCTAAGAGACGGGAGATTCTGGACTACATCGAGCGTCACACGCAGCGGTTCGGATACCCTCCCACAGTCCGCGAGATCGGGGAGGCGGTGCGCCTGAGTTCGCCCTCCACTGTTCAGGCGCATCTGAAAAGGCTGGCGGAGGAGGGCCTCATCGTGCGCGAGAGAGGCCTGACCCGCGCCATCCGGCCGGCGCGTCCGGTCCTGCGTCCAGCAAAGACCGTGCAGCTTCCCCTGGTGGGAAGAGTGGCGGCTGGTACCCCTTTGCTGGCCGAGCAGGACATCGAGGGCTATTTCGGCGTGCCCTCGGAGCTCGTCCCGGACGGGCGGGGATTCCTGCTCAGTGTGCGCGGAGACAGCATGGTCGAGGCCGGGATCCAAGACGGCGACTATGTTGTGGTGCGCGAGCAGCCTTCAGCCGATGACGGCGATATTGTGGTGGCGCTGGTGGATGGGGAGGGGACTGTCAAGCGTCTGCACCGTGAGAACGGGCGCATCCGGCTGCAGCCCGCCAACCAGAAGATGCAGCCCATCTATGCGGATGATGTCCGCATCGTGGGGAAGGTTGTCGGCCTGTTCCGCCGCTTGCAGTAGGAGATAAGCTGTTGCCTCGCATAGAAGAGAGTGTTGAGATCGCCGCTCCTCTTGAGACAGTCTGGGCGGTGGCGCAGGATGTGGAGAGCTTCCCGGATTTCATGCCGGACGTGCTCAGCCTGAAGGTGCTGGAACGCTCACCGGACGGGCTCCGCACCGTGACCGAGTGGGAGGGGATCATCAAGGAGTTCAAGCTTACGGTGCGCTGTACGGAAGAGGATGTGTGGGATCCGCAGGCCCGCACCTGCGCATTCCGTATGCTGAAGGGCGATTTCGACTCCTACGAGGGCCTCTGGACCTTTACCGAGGAGGACGGGAAGGTCCGTTTCCACTGTGTGGTGGACTATGAGTACGACGTTCCCCTGATCGGACCGCTCATCAAGAACATCGTCGCGCTGAAGATGAAGCAGAACGCCGCGAACATCCTGCACGCCATCAAGGCGCGCGCTGAGAGCCGCTGAGAGGCTCTGTGGACCCGGGCCGGCCGCTCGCGTCCAGCGTCGCAAGTCCGGCTTCGGGGAAGTAATGTGCCAGGATGGCGCGGAAGTCGTGTCCGTGCGGCGGCAGTGCGCGTCCGCGGGCTCCCCACTGGCAAAGGCCCGCGCCGTGACCGTAGCCCAGACCGCTTACAAGGATATCGCCCGTGTCGGGGTCTGCCTCGAACCGGCAGAGCGCGGAGCGGATGCCTGCCGGGCCCAGTTTCGCCCGCATCTCCGGTCCCGTCAGAGTGACCCTGCCGAAATCGTGCTCGATGGTAATGGATGTTATCCGACCGGATTCGTCCCGGGCTTCGATGCGTATTCTGCGGACGGTCCCGGGGCGCTCCTCGCCAAGCGCCTTCAGCAGGTCCGGCTGTGTGATGCGCGCACTCCAGCGATGATAGGGGCCGGCTTCGCAGAAGTGCGTCCCATCCTCCAGCGCGTCTGCCCGGGATCCTGAGGCAGGCGCACTGATACCTCCGCAATCGGCGCAGAACTGAGCGGCCACAATACGGCCTCGCTTCATAAGCACCATCCCTCGCGTTTCGAGCACTGCCCGGTCCGTGGCAGGGGTTTCCGAGGCTGTTCCCCGATAGACCTGGCAGTGGGTGGCGTCGCACAGGTCGGCTCTCTGCGACCGGTGGCGCGGGCCGGAACCCAGCGCATAGCTCCTCGCTGCCACAGCCTGCGCCTTCAGCGCCTCCACAGGCCATGAGGATGGCATCTCGGAGGGGACCACGCTGCGCAAATAGTCCTCCAGTTCCACCACGTTGACGATGGACGGAGACGGTCCCGCGCTGACCTCGATGATGCCGCGGTAGGAGCGCGTGAGCGGACCGCGCGTGAGTGTTAGTGTGCCATCTGCGCTCCGGAACAGCGCCGGGGACGATGGAGTCCATCCCGGTTCGATAAGTCGTGCGCTCCCGCTCTGCAGGGGCCGCCACGCCTTGCCATCCGTGCTGATCTCCAGGGCTGCCGCCGAGATGCTGACACCCTCAGCGGATACGAAGGCAGTAAGAAGCACTCGGACGGGCGCGGCCCCACCGGGCAGCCTGCAGACGGCCGTCAGCGCCGCGGCCAAACACAGCACAGGGGGAATGAGACGGGCGGGCAAGCGATTGAAGCTCCCCTGACGAACGGCGTGAAGAGAAGAAGACATCGGGGCGGGGAGATTTGAACTCCCGACCTCTCGCACCCGAAACGAGCGCTCTACCAAGCTGAGCCACGCCCCGAAGCCGGACGGATTATACCACAGTCGCTCCATCTCCAACAACAACACGCGATGCCCTTGCGCGCGAAGCCCGGCAGTGGTATCCTGCTGAGGCCGCAAGGGACCGGCGGGTGCCATAGCCTGCGCGGCCTGCACTCCGCAATTGAGGTATCGGTCGTTTGATCATTACGGTCACGCTGAACACGGCCCTTGACAAGACTTTCACCATCCCGAACTTCTCGCTGGACCGCGTCCACCGGCCCACCGAGTGGAAGATCGTCCCGGGGGGCAAGGGCATCAACGTTTCCCGCGTGCTCAGGGAGCTTGGACTTCAGACCCTGGCGATGGGTTTCGCCGGGGGGTACACCGGTGGGATGATCCGCCGGGGACTGGAGCAGGAGGGGCTGGCATCCCATCTGGTGCCCACAGCGGAGGATTCCCGGGAGTGCATCACGGTCATTGATCCGGAGGCCGGTACGCAGACCGAGATCAACGAGAACGGCCCCCGCATCAGCGCCGGGGAGCTGTCGGCTCTGGACGACGCCCTT
Organism: uncultured bacterium; assembly: GCA_937967775.1. GTDB lineage: Bacteria > Armatimonadota > UBA5829 > DSUL01 > DSUL01 > CALCJH01. The sequence goes on from CALCJH010000171.1 coordinate 2,860, forward strand.
CGAGCACGCCTGCCGGAGGCTGAGGCGCTGGTGCTTTCAGGCAGCATTCCACCCGGCGTGCCCCCTGATATCTACGCCCGCTGGATCTCCGCCGCGAAGCAGGAGGGTGTGTTTACGGTTCTGGATTCCAGCGGGCCCGCGCTTGCCGAGGGGGTCCGCGCGAAGCCGGATGTTGTCAAGCCGAACCGGCGCGAGTTCGCGGAGCTGACGGGTGAAGACCTGCTGACTGCAGACGAGATCGCCGCCCGCTCTCTCGCTCTGGTGGACACGGGCATCCCCTGCGTGTTGGTCTCCCTGGGGAGGGCCGGGGCGGTGGCGGTCACGCGAAATGAGCAGTGGGTCTCCCGCAGTCCGGAGATCCCCTTTGTCAGCGCGGTGGGGTCCGGAGATGCCTTTGTTGCCGGATTTCTGTTTGCGCGTCATCATGGAGAGGATCTTGAAGGGAGTCTGCGGCTGGCGACAGCCGCGGGTTCCGCCAACGCGATGACTTTCGGAGCCGGTTTCTGCTCCAGGGAGTGCATCCTGTCGCTCGCCGCACAGGTGGAGACCCGCCGGCTGGATCTGGAGTCAAAAGACTGAATGA
>CALCJH010000172.1 GCA_937967775.1 uncultured bacterium
GCTGGAGTACTTCCTGATCCTTGGCGACCCGAACAGCCGGTCGTTCACGGACCGTCTGCTGCTCAAGGTGGTCAAGGCGTATTGAGAAGGGTTTTTGAAGTGTCAACCCTTTCCGAACACATGCGCCAGGAAGGCGCTGAGAAGCCCTCCGGCGGCGAGCGCCACTCCCCACACCACGGTGCGCATGGCGCGCTCCAGCTGTTCCAGGCGCTCCGAATGCTCCACCACCCGGTCCGGCACGTAGTGCCGGAGGTCCATAAGGTGCCCCAGGATGTCCTGCAGACGGCTTTCGATGACCGCCAGCCGGCTCAGGATGTCCGCGTTGTCCGGTATCGCTTCTCTCCTTTCCGCAACCGGCGCCAGGTTCTCACCAGGCCAGCAGACCGCGGCAGAGCGCCTCGCCTTTCAGGCGCGGCCGGACCACCTTGCGGACCGTGAAAGTCCGGCCGTCCACCGTGAACGTGTCGTTCTCCACGATGTTCGCATCCGCCGTCGCAACGGCGTACACTCCCGGCAGCGTCATCTGCGATTGTTCGGCCGGGTCCAGATACATTGCCATCTGCGACGCGGTCAGGTCCTGAAGCAACATCCGGTGCGTCCCTTTGCCGGGAACGCTGACCGGCGTCCCGAATGTCTCCAGCTTCCGGCGCAGACGGTCGGCCAGGATGCCCATTCTGTCTCAGACCTCCTTCAGCGTCTCGTGCGTCAGTAGTGGAGCGAGGCGGGGACTCCGGGAAGCCACCAGCGCCTGTGCTGCTCCTCCCAGGGCCCGCCGGTAGGGAGCAAGCCGGGCCGAACCCTGCTCCGCAAGAGCTCTGCCCCGCTCCCAGGCTGGACCCAGCCTCACTCCGCCCACCTGCACCTCTTCCATAAAACCGGGCTCCCGGGCACGCTGAGCCAGGAACTCCGCGGCGATCTGCTCCAGCGCTCCCAGACGTAGCTCCGCCTGAAGCCCGGCGTTCGATGTGTCCTGAAGATACAGTGGGTCAAGCGAGTGCTCGATGGCAGGCAGCATCTCCGCGATGAGCGCGTCAATGGCACTGTCGTAGGTAGTCTCGGAAGACGCCACCATGCATTTTCGCTTCACATCGGAACGGGTCACCGACAGAGGCATGCTTCCTCCCCTCTCCTTTTCCGCAGGCCAGTCACGGCAGACAGAGCAGATAGGCCCAGGCCTGAGCCCCCGCGCTGATGGGTCCCACCTCGATCTTCACGCGGCGTGCAATGCATCCGGTCCAGGATGTCCCGGAGACCGTGGGCTGAGTGCCAGCGTTGGCCACCATGTAAACCCCTGGCCCGTTCACTGAAGCGCGCGCGGCGATGTGGGCCTGGTATTGCTCCGGCGTCCCCCAGGTGTCGCCCGGGCCCACCGGCGTAGCCACCAGGTTCAGGTTGGCCGAACTGCCGGACGCCCCTTCGATCCGGATGAAGGCCGTCAGCGAGCGGTAGCCCGCCACGTCCACCCACTGGCCGGCGACCGGAGAGCCGAGTGCGACACCGTCGATCCCCAGATCCTGCGGCGTGTAGACGCGCAGAGCGGCGGGACCGCCGCACACAGTCCTGACTCGCCCGCTGGATAGATCCTGACCCGCCATCCGGGCAACATCCACCAGCACCGGCAACACGTTTCTGGCTGCTCCCACAGCAGGCACCTCCTCCAGAAAATGAAAGGGGGACCGGGCCTTGGGGCCCGGTCCCCGGACGCTAGATCAGCTCACTTTGCTTCCGAACGCAAGCTGCCAGAGGCCGTAACCCGCGTTGTAGCGGGCACGCACCCCGTAGAGCAGCCTGTCCCGCATGAAGGCCTCCTCGCCCGCCAGGCCGGAGTCCGGTCCGCGGAACTCCACGGACGTGCGCTCCTGCAGGATGAGCGGCTTCAGAGCGCCCTTCGTGCAGAACAGGAACCAGTCATCCGGATCAGTCAGATACGGGCTGACGATTACCTCCAGCCGTCCGCGCAGCACATTGGCCGCATTGCCGCTTCCGTCCGGATCCAGCGGGCTGGAGACGATCTCCAGCGCCTTCCACTCCAGCTCCGGGGGTACCACCAGGGTATCCGCCAGGATCCCGAGCGGCTGCCCCCGCTCGTCCGTCAGGCGGGCCATCCGCGACACGGCGGACTGCAGCGCCGCGGACGAGAGCTCCTCATCGCCCCGGTTCGAGACTGTGCCACCTGAAGCGGGATGGGCGTTGGAGAAGAACGGCTGCCCGTCGTAGCAGCGCGCATTGAACCCGTCCCGCACCAGCTCGAAGACGAGCTGCTCCTTGTGACGCGCGGCAGCCTCCGCCAGAGACTGGATGCGCAGCCGGATCTGCCCGTACTGCTCATCCTCCAGCGCTGTGCGCTCCACCTGGATGGTGGATTCCCAGGTCTTGTTTTCGATGGTGAACGAATGCTCCCCCAGGCCATAGGGCTGGCGCTCGTCCACGAACTCCCGCATTCCCGGAACGGCCGAAAGCCAGGCATAGGTCTCCCGGCTCTGCGACGACGGCAGCACCATCGCCAGCTTCCTGTACTGGCCGGGAGCGCTTTCCAGAGATTTGAAGAACAGCGCGCGCACCCCGTCGCTCAACCCGGCCGGGATGTCCGATCCTGTCAGCATGACACCTTCCTTTCCTTCAACACCCGCCAGAGGGACGCTGCCTTCTCAAAACGCCGCCCCGTCGATTTTCAGCTCCACCTCTCCCGGGCCCAGAACCCGCACAATGCGGCCGCAGATCACGTCGTGAGTGGTGGCGGAGGGCAGCGCGACGGTCTGGTCATCCACGCAGCACGCCTGCTGCCCGATGTCGGCCACGGACGCGGATGCCTTGAACACGGGAAAGACCCCCGTCTGCCAGACGCGCACCTCGGCGTCGCCGTTTGCTCCGGCCGTATTGTCCACGCTTTCCAGCGCCACGCCGGCGAAGCTCAGGCCAGATGCGTCAGCTGCCGGCACGACGTAGCCTCCGCTGCGGCAGACCAGGGCTCCCTTGTAGATGCGCGCCCCCTGTTTCACGGGAATGCAGAGGACATGCCCGTCGCGCCGCCAGATGTAGCGGTCATCCTGCAATGCGGCCATTCCACTCCTCCTCGCTCATCCGCGCGTAGCGGGCGATGTCGTCGTCGCTTAGCCCGAACGCTTCCAGCAGATCCCGCGAGACTCCGTGCCTGCGGCCAGGTGACCCGGCCGGAGCCGTCTCCCCGAACAGCACCACAGGCGGCTGCGCCTCCAGAAACTGCCGGAACGCCTGAGCCGCGCTGGAACGGCTGCCATCCGCGAAGCAGACCGCTGCCGGGTCGTCCGCGCTTAGGATGGCCAGCGCCGCTCTGGCCGCCGCCGGGGCGATCTTGCCCTCCTCGATGAATTGTTTCAGGGTCTTCTCTGCCTCGCTGATCCTCAATCGCTCCCTGAGCTCCGCCGCATCCCGGCCCTCCTCTCCGGTCCCGGCGGGCCGGATGTCATCCTTTGCCGCTTCCGTCAATGCCGCACTCTCCTCCTCATCGTCCACGTGAAATACCGCCGCGCGCACAGCACGCTGGGAAAACACCTGCGCCCCCGCCACGCGGGGATGGCTGACCAGCGAGACCTCGCGGATGCGCAGGGTCTCCCGGTCCAGTCCCAGGGACAGGGCGCGCGCCCCGCACTCCCGCATCAGATCCCAGGCCGCCCGGCTGAACACAAGCCGGCCGAACAGGGACGCTCCCTCCCGCCATACGCGGGTCAGCCATCCCAGACGCAGCGGCCCCTCCAGATGCTCCACCAGCACGGGGGCCGGCGAAGAGAAAGCCCCGGCGATGGCATCCAGATCGCCGGGGCCGATCTCAAGTCCTCTCTCGGGGTAGCTTCCCGCCTGGAAGATGCGGGCGGTCCGCTCCACCTCCCCGGACTCCGGCCGGGGCCTGTCACCTGCCATTAGCCTTCCCTCTCTCCTTGCACGCCAGCTCCCCAGCCCGGTGTCACAGCCGCTCGATGCGCTCGTGCAAGCGCGCCTTGAACTCCGTCAGATCCTCCTCGTCTATGGAGTCCACCAGCCTGTGCAGCCGCTCCTTGACAGCTCTCGCCAGCACCGCCCACAGCGGCCGCGCCAGCATCCCCAGTCTCATACGTCGCTCCTCCTGTCCTGAATTGATGTCTCTCCTCCAGCACCCTCCAGCGAGAATCGCGGAATGGCGGCTCCCGGGAAGTTCAGCACCGTCAGCGCCCGCAACACCTGGGAGCGCATGACCGTCTCCTCCAGATCGCGCCGGACCTTGTTCACCCGCTGCCGCAACGTGTCCTGATGCACCCTCGCCAGAGCCAGCGCCCCGGTCCGTGATCCCTCCTCCTGTGTCAGCGTCTCGCCCAGAATGGCCTTGGCGATCTGCCGGTCGTGATAGCAGAGCGTCTCCAGATATCCCTGCTCGCCGCGCGAGGCCGCCTCCATCAGCTCCACCGTCACATCCTCTGGCACCACGATGGCCGTCTCCTGGCGGATGCCCTCCAGCACCCGCAGAAGCTCCTCTTGCTGCTGGCGGGTGGCGCCGCGCCGGTAGGTGCCCTTCACCACAGGCGACCCGTGCCGCTCCAGGTGGATGGCCAGGAACCTCTGCACCACGTCCTTTACCCACCAGTGGCGGTAGCA
>CALCJH010000173.1 GCA_937967775.1 uncultured bacterium
TCAATAACCCGGCGTCCGGGTTCAGGATCCAGATCCAGAGGATGCTGCTGGCCACGATGGGAACAATCGAAGGCAGGTAGTAAATGGTCCGGTAGTAGTGCATCCCGCGGACGCTGGCGTTCAGAAGCATGGCGATCGCCAGGCCCGTCGCTATCCCAAGGGGAATGCCAAACGCCGCCAGATAGGCTGCGTTGTAGAGCGTCTTGGAGAACAGCGGCCAGTCCTCCGTGAACAGCATCCGGAAGTTCTCCAGACCCACCCACCGCGGCGGATGCAGCACGTCGTAATGACAGAAACTGAAGATGACGGATGCCAGAAACGGGCCCGCAGTGAACACCACCAGTCCCAAAAGCCAGGGGGAGGCGAAGAGGTACCCCCACATTGCCTCTCCGCGCATCAGCCGGCCCACTGGCCCGGACCGCCGCGCCAGAATTGCAGCGATGGCGGCCAACACGGCCAGAGCGAGCGCCAGAATGGCCATCGGCACGGCCAGAGGGATGACGGGGTATCGCTCGCGGGTGAACGTTCGGTCCAGTTCGGCCTGAACCCGCCGGGTGCCCGCCGCCAGAGCCTCCTTCGCCGTCATCTTGTGCCGCGTGGCGTTTTCGAATGCGATGACGTGTTCATCCCACAGAAGCTGGCCAACGTGCGTGACCGGCCGGAACCGGGCATAGGGCATCAGCTCGCGGAACAGGCGCAGAGGCTCCCGGAACTTCGGATAGCGGTCGGCGTAGACGGCGTGGACCGCCTCGTTCACCCGCATGTTGGCGCTGAGGCGCGGCACGAACATCCGGCCTTTGGAGCGGTTGTATTCCTCCTGCGCCTTGCACCCGATCAGCATCGCCTCCGGCGACTGCATCCACTTGATGAACTCCCAGGCCAGCTCCACGCGCTCTTCGGGCACCCCTCTGGGGATAGCCCATGAGAAACCGCCGGCCCACGTGATGAACCTCGGCTGTCCCTTGAAACGGCCTTCCTGACGCAGCCGCGCCGCGGGAACGGAGGCCGGAGCCACCCCGAAATCCATATCGGGGGCATAGCGCGCCAGCGACTGCAGGAACCAGTCGCCATCTATCTTCATCGCCACCCGCCCGATGATGAACGGGTCCATCTCCGGCGGGAGCGCGGCGAAGCCCCGCTGATAGGCATCCAACTTCTCGGCGCCTTTCAGCGCGTCGTAGACGCTGGTCATATACTCCAGCGCTTCCACGGTATACGGGTTGTCCATGGTGCACGTCCGACCGTCCGGGCTCATGAACTCCCCGCCGTTCTGCCAGGAATACAGGTACAGCCAGCTGTTGCCGAAGTTGGGAATGAAGCCCGCCCGCGCGAACGTCCCGTCCGGATTGTATTTGGTCAGCCTGACGGCATATTCCCGCAGCTCCTCCCAGGTCTGCGGGGGCCGGTCAGGGTCCAGCCCCGCTTCCCGGAACGCCTTGCGGTTGTAGTACAGGGCTCGGTCGTCCGTATTGGAGGGGATGGCGTATACCTTGCCGCGGTAGGTGGCTTCTTTCCAGGTGGCCGGGTAGTAGTCCTCCGGACGGACACCGTATGGCTTGTCCCGGTCCCGTTCTATCAGGTCATTCAGGGGACGGAAAGTGTCGCGGCTGGCCCAGTCGCCGATGGTGAAGCGGTCCTGGTGCACTACATCCGGCGGGGATTTGCCGACGATGGCGGTCATCAGCTTCTGCGGGTTCATCCCGCCCGCGCCCATGCTCAGCATGCTGACGCGCACGCCCGGGTGCCGCCGTTCGAACTCGCGGACGCGGGCCTCCTCGATCTTCGTTTCTTCGGAGAGCTGTACGCCCCAGACAACCAGCGTGACGCGATCGTCCCGGTCGCGCGCGCAGCCCGAAGCCACCAGCGCCACAGACGCGCACACAAGCGCCAGGAGCACTCTCACGCGGGAGCTTCTTCCCTTTTCTGCCAAACACGCGGACACACGACGCATTGCCGCATCATCATAGCGGAGCCGCCCCCGCAGTTCAAGTCTCCTTTTCATCCCCCGGTTGTGGACTGGACCCCGTCCGCCCTCCGCACAGCCTCCCACGCCGCAACAACGCATCGCGAAGCAGATACTCGATCTGCGCGTTCACGCTGCGAAGCTCGTCCGAAGCCAGGCGCTGGATCTCCTCGAACACTTCGGGACTCAGACGAAGCAGAAATGTCTTTCTCTCCGGCATCCGGGCTTCGCTACTGGTAGAGAGTCCCCGTGTTCAGCACCGGCTGGGCTGCATGCTCGCTGCAGAGAACTACGAGCAGATTGGACACCATGGCCGCTTTGCGCTCCTCATCCAGATGGAGCTTCTCGTACTGCTCCAGCTTGTCCAGAGCCATCTCCACCATCCCGACAGCTCCGTCCACGATCTTCTGCCGCGCGGCGATGATGGCCGCGGCCTGTTGCCGGCGCAGCATGGCCCCGGCGATCTCCTGCGCGTAGGCCAGATGAGTCAGGCGCGCCTCCATCACCTCCACCCCCGCCAGGGCCAGCCGATCCTGCAGCTCCTTCTGGAGGTCGTGCGAGACCTCTTCGGCGTTGCGCCGCAGCGAGACGGTCTCGTCCTCAGCGTCGTACGGGTAGGAGGAGGCCAGGTGCCTGACGGCGCTTTCGCTCTGGGTGTGGACATACTGCTCGTAGTTGTCCACTTCGAAGCTGGCCCGGTAGGTGTCCCGCACCCGCCAGACCACTACAGCAGCGATCTCGACGGGGTTGCCGGCCAGGTCGTTTACCTTTAGCTTCTCGCCGTTCAGCGTCCGGGCTCGAAGTGAAACGGACCGCTTTGTGAAGAACGGATTCGCCCACCAGAAGCCGCTGGATTTCACCGTGCCGGAGTAGCTGCCGAACAGCAGCAGCACCTTACTGCCGTTTGGCTCCACGATGAAGAACCCTCCGCACAGCAGCCCGAAGACTATCAGCAGGATAATGGCGGGGACAGGTGGGGGCGCGTCCACGCGGCTCCCTTGCACGAAAAGATAGATGATGAGGGCCAGCACGGCCAGAGTAACGGCCAGCATCAACCAACCGTTCGCAGCTTGGTACTCTTTTTCCTGAGTCATTCTGTAAAGCCCCTTCCCACATTGTAGTTATCAGAATGATATCACTTCAATATCCAGCTGTCAAGATGCGCTGCCTCTTGCATTCCGCGCGCTGATTTGCGACAATACGGCGATGCGACGAAGCTCCACTCTGCTTAGACGCGAAGCCCTCGACGGCTTCCTGTTCATATCGCCCTGGATCATCGGGTTCCTTCTGTTCACTCTGGGTCCGATGGCCTACTCGCTGTACGCGTCCTTCTGCGACTGGGACATGCTCCATCCGCCGCGGTGGGTGGGGCTGACTAACTACCGGCAGATGTTCACCGACGATTTCCGCTTCGCGAAGTCGCTGGGCGTCACGCTGAAATATTCGGCCATGGCGCTTCCGCTCGGCGTGGTGACGTCGCTCGGCATCGCCATCCTGCTGAACCAGAAGGTGAAGGGGCTCACCTTCTTCCGGGCCATTTACTACATCCCCGCCATCCTCCCGGGGGTGGCCGTGGCCATGCTCTGGAAATGGATTTTCAATCCGGAGTCCGGGGTCATCAACCTGCTGCTCGCGCGGCTGGGAATCAACGGCCCGGGCTGGTTCACGGATCCGGCCTGGGCGGTGCCGGCTTTGGTCATCATGAGCCTGTGGGGAGCGGGGGCGGGGATGATCATCTATCTGGCCGGTCTGCAAAGCGTGCCCACACAGCTCTACGAGGCTGCGGAGATTGACGGCGCGGGAGCGTGGATGAAGTTCCGCAGCGTCACACTTCCCATGATCAGCCCCACCATCTTTTTCAATGTGGTGATGGGCATCATCGGCAGCTTTCAGGTGTTTACCAGCGCTTTCGTCATCACGGGAGGGGCGGGAAGCCCGGCCTACAGCACGCTGTTCTACGTGCTGTATCTGTATCAGAAAGCCTTCAACTACTTCGCCATGGGTTATGCCTGTGCGCTTGCCTGGGTGCTGTTCCTCATCATTCTGACCCTCACGCTGATCGTGTTCTGGAGCGGCAAGCACTGGGTCTACTACGAGGCGGAGAGGAAAGGCTGACGCTCCGATGCGCGCGGGCGAGCTGGCGAGAAGCAGGCGCAGGCAGGAGGCGATAGCCCGGGCCGTGGCCTATGTCATCCTGGTGGCCGGAGCGGCGGCCATCATGGTGCCGTTCGTCTGGATGGTGTCCACGTCCCTGAAAGACAAAGACCAGCTCTTCACCCGTGAGCTTCAGTGGATCCCCACCCTCCCCGTCACGGTTCAGGTGACAGACCAGGAATACAACGTTTACACATCCCTGAGCGACGGGCGATACGGTCTGCTGCTGGAGCGCCTGCCGGCGGGGAAAATGCGCATCGCCTGGCTGGGGAAGGAGCGGCCCCCGGAGACCCTGGCGCGCGTGCCGGATGATGTGGAGACCGTGCTGGAGGAACAGGTGGCGCAATACCGCAGGCCGGGCGCGCGCTGGTCCAACTATCGCGAAGCGCTCACTCCGCCGAACTTCCGTTTTCTGCTCTATCTGCGCAACACGCTGATCATCACCATCGCCGCGCTGGTCGGCCAGGTGCTGAGCTGTTCGCTCGTGGCATTCGGATTCGCCCGCCTACGCTTCCCGGCAAGAGGACCTCTCTTCATCATGGTGCTGGCGACGATGATGCTTCCCGCCCAGGTCACCATGGTGCCGCTGTTCAAGCTGTTTGTGACGGTGGGGTGGTACGACACCTTCCTGCCGCTCACCGTGCCGGCGTTCTTCGCCACCTCTGGCTTCTTCGTTTTCCTGCTGCGGCAGTATTTCATGGGCATCCCGCTGGAGATGGATGAAGCGGCGCGGATAGACGGCGCGTCGAGCTGGCAGATCTATCACCGCGTGGTGCTTCCACAGGCGAGGGCCGCCGTGGCAACGGTGGCCATCTTCAGCTTCATGGCGCACTGGAACGACTTCCTTGGTCCTCTGATCTACCTGGGCAGCCCGGAGCTGCGCACGCTGTCTCTGGCGCTGTATGCGTTTCAGGGGGAGCACAGCGTGGACATCCAGCTGCTGATGGCGGCGGCCACGGTGGTGATGCTTCCGCTGCTGGTCTTGTTCGCGGTGGCGCAACGCTATTTCATCCAGGGCGTGGTCATCTCCGGCGTCAAGGGCTGAGGCGGACCGCCGTTTGACGCGCCTCTCCCCGCGGGCCTATAATGCCCGGAGCGCGCGGGAATGCGACCCGGACGCGAACAGAAACCGGAGGATGATGACTGGATGAAAGTTGCAATAGTCGGCGGCGGAGGACGGGTGGGGTCGAATGCCGCTCTGTGTATGCAGTTCGGGGCGGTGGCGCGGGAGATCGCTCTGGTGGATGTGGCGGCGGACCTGGCGGCCGGAGAGGCGCTCGATCTGCGGCACGGAGCGTCGCTGGCAGGCTCACAGGTCTTCACCTCGGGCGGATATGAGCTTGCCGAGGGAGCGGATGTGCTGGTCATCACGGCCGGTCTGCGGCGCAAGCCCGATGAGAGTCGGCTGGATCTCATCAACCGCAACGTGGGCCTGTTCCGCACCATCCTGCAGGAGTGCCGCAAGGTGCGTCTTGCGGATGATGCCGTGCTGGTCGTGGTCTCGAACCCCGTGGACGTGCTGACCTATCTGGCGGTGAAGGAATCCGGCCTGCCGCCGGAGCGCGTGATCGGGCTGGGGACTCTGCTGGACACCACGCGGTTCCGGTCGCTGGTTGCGGACTTTCTGCAGGTGGATCCTCTCTCGGTCAACGTGCTGATGCTGGGCGAGCACGGAGACAGCATGGTGCCCATCTGGTCCTCGGCCACCATCGGGGGAGTTCCCATTGCCAGCCATCCTCAGGGGTCGCCGGAGAATCTACAGGCGGTCACTGACCTGACGCGCAGAAGCGGGGCGGAGGTCATCCGGCTGAAGGGTGGTGCAGGTTACGCCGTCGGCTGGGCCATCCGCGAGCTGGTGAGGGCCATACTTTACGATACCCGCTCCGTTCTGCCCGTTTCGACCCTGATGACTGGTCAGCTGGGCATCTCGGACGTCTGCTTTTCGCTGCCCACCATTGTGGGGCGCAGGGGCGTACTGGACGTCATTGTCCCTCAGGTATCCGATGAGGAGAAGGCGCAGCTCCAGCAGAGCGCAAAAGTGCTCCGGGAGACCATCGAGCAGGTTCTCGCCTCCTAGCCGCACACTCTCTCCGTGGCCCGGCGGGGCGGCCCGGTT
>CALCJH010000174.1 GCA_937967775.1 uncultured bacterium
ATACAGGTGACCGGCAAAGTGCGCCGTAACAACGGCCCGGCCCAGCGACACTGAGGACCCGTCCGTGGCGGCGCGGATTTCGCCCACGCTGAGAGAGGGCAGTACGCTGACGGTTCCGGATGCGTCCCGACGCCCCTGGGAGTCGGCCGCCAGAAGCCGGAAGGATCCCGGCGAGGAGGCGGTGACTCTTCCGCTGGTATCCACCGAGGCCACCGTCCCGGGTGCGGCTGCCTGCCCGCTGGGCAGGCGCTCCTCGAACACCTGCCAGGAGGCTGCCGGGCCGTTTTTCAGCACGAATGAGAGCGAACCGCCTGCCGGAATGGCGACCTCCTCCGGTTCGATGCGAGGATAGAGGTAGTGCGTGTTTCCGACATATAGGTCATCAATGACCCAGCTGCCGGTCCCGGAATCCTCGAAACGCAGCCACTGCAGCGATGAGTTCGCACCCGCGTCCTTGTAGGCCAGCCCTGCCGCATATTGCCGTCCGTCCACATACACGCTGTAGCGGTTGACGTTGGAACTGTAGTCCACCCTCACCGAGACCCGGCGCCACTCCCCGACGGAATATGTCGTCAGATTCTGCCAGAAGGCCGTCCCGTAGCCCCCTGCACCCAGGCCGGCAAGCGCCGCGATCCTGCCGTCAGAGTGGAACCTCACCGCTCCGAAAACGGCGGAAGGCGAGACTCCGAACAGCATGGTGCCGGTCCCGGCGCCTCCCACGCGTCTCGCCCGGAAGTCAATCCACTGGACTTTGTCCGCTCCCGTTGTCACGTTGCGCGATGCGCCGTTGTCATCCAGCACCAGAGCACGTCCGCCGTCCGGGCCGGCTCCCGGCGTGATGGAGGCGCTACCAGACCATCCGTTCTGTCCGTTCACCGCTCCAGGCGCGAAGAATGGACCCTCAAAACCCGTGGCCACGGCGACTGCCGGCGGAGGTCCCTGGTCGAAGGTGTCCCACACCGCCAGCGCGTTTGCCACCCGGCGCTCCGAACCATCCGACGGACGGTTGCGGACAGCTCCGTTTAGATAAAACGTGGAGGACCCTCCGCTGTCGAGGTTCATCCCCTGATAGGCACCCAACTCGATCAGCAGCTGGCCCATCTCCGGGCCTGTCATCCCCTCGCTGAAGCCGGGCTGGCGGCCGTCCACAACTGCCAGGATGAGAGTCTTGCGGTCCTGCGAGATGCCGAGCGCCGTCCGCGGATTCAGAGAGTAGGCGCTGGGCAGCCCGGATGTGTTCTCGATAGAGATGACGCCATCGCGCACCAGCCGGGGACCGCCGCTTGCGGCCTGAAGCATCCAGGCCGGCGGCGTATAAGGATAGGCGGTGGCGTAGACGCCCATGAAGCTTTCGTTGGTCGAGCCGTCCAGCACCCAGGACAGCCGACCAGGCACATAGCCGGATCCTGGCATCAGCAGCCCGTCGTGGATGCTGATGCCCTGCGGAATGTGGTCTTCCGTGGTTCCCGAGCTGAAGTAGTCGCAATTGATGGCCGCCAGCGCGCCGTGCCGGCGGGCCATGCCGCTGGTGGTCTCGCCGCCGTCCGGACCGGGATATTCGTTTTTCATGAGGGTTCCGACCCGAACGCGAGGATTCGACAGATCCACCACCAGCGCGTGGATGCGCAGCGGGCGAGGCGTAGTGTTCACTCTGTGCAAGTAGCGCACGCCGGGGATGACATCCGTCCAGGTATCGGCGGCGGGGGCAGGGGTGCTTACTGCCGCTGTGAGCAGACAACACAGCGCGGCAAGGCTGGCGATTCGTGAATCCAGGCGTGGAAAACGCTTCACCGGGTTGTCCTCTCGGGTCGGGCAAGGGCCGCAGGAACGGCCGTGGACTTTCTGAAATCTATTCTCCCATACAGTCCGCACCGGCGCAAGCCAATTTCACACGTCCGCGATTTTATCATCCAAATATCATATTTGGCTGCGCCAGCTTTGAATAGCTTCTGCAACCCGCGCTCAACCCCGTACAAATACCGGATTTGGAGGAAGCAGTATGAAAATATCTTTACAGATCTCAGACTGCGCTCCTATACTGAAGGCAGTCTGGAGGACGGAGGGTGATGTGCCCGGTATCCGGACTCAGTGCTTCTCTGTCTGTCCCGGCTGACGCCGGAACGTCCGAAAGCGTCTTCCGGTCAGGCCAGGACGGTGACTCGACAGAACAGGAGAGAAGGTAACCATGAAGAGAGTGCTGTTTGTGGGAGCGGTCCTGCTCGCCATCGCGGCGGTCTCGCCTGCAGGAGCCTGGAACTACGGCGATTCGTGGATCCTGCCGGTCGCGGAGCGGCAGGGCGGAGGGTGGATCGAACTGCCGGGCGCCGGATACAACGGCGCCAGCGCGTGGCAGGCCAGCGGACCCGATGGCGTCCGGCGCATCTACTGGAGGCTGGATCAGCCCGGCATGCCCACCACCGCCGAGCTCTGGAAGATCGAGATCTTCGTGCCGACCGCCGGTCCGGGCAACTGGCAGCCCATCGAGAGCCAGTTCCGTGGCGCCGCCGGCGAGACGTTCCCGATCGAGCCGGAGATCCCCTGGGCGGGCCAGTTCGGCACCAACCATCAGTGGATCGGCTCCGAGTTCTCAGATGCCGACCGCGGCACGTGGAAGGCCACCGGGCCCGGACCGCAGGCCCCGGCCAGCGCCGACCCGATGGCCCCGGGCAACGGCATTTATATGTGGCTCAAGGGCGGCTCCTGGCTGTATGCCAAGTGGGATTTCCCCTGGAGCATCGATCGCGCGTGGAGCGATCTGCGCGTAACCGTGGTTCCCGAGCCCGGGACGATGGCCGCCCTGGGCGCCGGACTGCTGAGCTTCGCCGGCATGGCTCTGCGCCGTCGCAGCTGACCGGCAATCCGGTATGTAAGCATTCCTGCGGCCGCCGGCCCGAGGGCCGGCGGCC
>CALCJH010000175.1 GCA_937967775.1 uncultured bacterium
GACCAGCGCCAGCGAGCAGAGCCAGAACCACTTACCCATCTGTCTTTCCTCCTTGTCTCGTTGAGACTAGCAGCTTCCCGAGTGCTTCAGCGCTCCGGAATGCCTGCTTCGGCTGTTCCGGCGAGCACGTCGCCGATCTTCCCGGGGAGCGCACCGCGCCCTGTGTTGTTGACCACGGCGCGCTTCCCCAAGCCTTTCTGACGGTCATCAGGGCATGGCGGTCATCTTCACCACCACGTCGTCAATCATCACCGCCTGAAGCTGCCCGGGCGGCGGCGCAGGCTGATGATCCACGTTCCGGATGACGAAACTCCCCTCGGAGGCGCCGACCGGGGCCACGACAGGCACCGTGAACTGCTGCCACGTGGTTGCCGCCGCGACAGGCACTTCCACCGCGGGGAGGATCTCGTTGCCGTCCGCATCGAACCAGTGCACTTCCATAGCCACGTTGCCGACGTGGTTGACCTCCTTCAGGATGTAGGCGCTGAAGGAGTAAGAGGCGCCGGGCACGATGTTGCGGACCCTCTGGCCTACAAAAACCTGGTCGTAGTCATCCCAGGCATAGAACGCCATGCCCCAGTTCCCCGAACGGGCCGCCCAGCGCTCCGGGGCAACGCTCTGCGGTGAGCGGTCCCAGTTCGCCGCGCCTTCTTCGAAGCCGGGATTCAGCAACAGGTTCCGCCCAATGCCTCCGCTGCCGATGTTGATGATGCTGAAGTCCGTGACGCGCCGGGTATACAGTACGGGGTGACGCTTTCCGCCGGCTCCCGGCTCCAGCCAGAGGACACCTGTAGCAGCGACCGTGTCTCCGATGGCCGGATAGTCATCCGGGCTGCCCGGATAGGGAACCCTGACACCTGTGTGTCCAGCCTCGCCCGGTACGTTCGCCCCGTCGTCCACGTACACGAAGCTCTTGTCAGGAGCCGTGCCGCTGACATTTCCGACAAGCCGGACGATCTGCCCGGACGGGTTCGGAGGGAGCACCATAGACTTGGATGTCATCCCGATCTGCCTGGGCCACGGCCCGTCCCAGTTGATGGGGACGATATCTATGGCGTTCAGTCGTTTTTCGCCGTTCACCGTCTGCACAGTGCCAAGCACGTGCAGCATGACACCCGGCCGGACCGCAACCGGCACGCCGTTGCTGATAATGGGATTTGCCGAAACCACCCGGCACGTACCCTCGCGGCCGTATCCTGTCACATAGCAGTCCGTCTGGGTCGCGTCGCTGCCGTTGTCCTTCACCACCACCGGCCACTTCAACCAGACCAGAGTGTTGTCCGGCAACCCGTTGACCTCGCCCGGCGTCACCCGCGGCGGGATGCCGTCCGTCTCCAGCCAGGCGTCATCGAACTTGGCGCTTCCGCTGGCCGGCGCTGATGGAGCTCCGTCCACCCAGAGCATCGCGCGCACCCGGATGGCCTGGGGAGGAGCCACCACGGACACCTCCTGCAAGCGCCACCCGTGCGGTCCCATGATGGATGAGCTCTCCGCCGTGGAGATGGCCATCGAGCCACCTTCCTGGTTCGGGTAATAGAACTCCAGCTTCACCTTTGTGGAGCCATTGAACCCGGGGAACCCACCGGTCCAGGCCCGGAAGGTGACGATCCGGCCGGGAACGCAGGGCGCACTCTGTCCCCAGAATGCCCACTGCCCGGGCTGCCACTGGCCGATGACAGCCACCCAGTCGTTCTCGGGCCCGGACCATGGCTTCAGCCAGCCGTCAATACCATCGCCAGAGCGATACTTCGCCCAGCCGGCGGCCAGCCCGTCCTCCACCGGATCCACCTCGAAGCTGGGGTTCAGCAACAGGTTCTCAGCCGCCACCGGCAGCGAGACTGCCAGCGCCAGCAGCGTCATCCTGATGAGCCCTTTGCAGCTCCTCATCAGCATCCTCTCCTTTCCGCGCGGCGCGCATCCGCCAGGGCTTCAACGCACCGAGCCTACTGCACTACCTCTATGTCCCACGGGGACCGGATGCGCAGCACAGGTTGGGAACCCTGCACTGTATCCCGGCGCCCCGCGACGCCCGTCACGATCACAAATGCTCCGGGCGCCGGTTTCGGAAGAGACGGTGCGATGACCGCCAACTCCCGTCCCGAACCGTCCCAAAGACGGAATCCATCCTGTTCAAGGCCAGACACCTGACCCCAGGTGCGAACCCGCAGTCCCAGGGGGTCGGGACGGGTCTCGCCTATACCGGCGGCGCTCATCCCGACCGGCTTGAGAGGCATCACCCTGCTCTGTTGGGAGACATCTGTCGCGAAAACCGCCGGCTCCCCATCTGCGCTCCCCACCGTTCCACGGATTGAAATGCGGTCCCCGGGAGTGAAGCTGCCTCCCGGCTGAACCCGTATCCCAGACGCGCGATCCGGCCGGGCAGCGTAGAAAAACGATCCGAAATCGTCCGTTACGATAAGGTTTTCGAGCGCCACGGAGACTCCGGAAGGAAGGTTGCGCACACAACCAGGATTGGAGAGTGGTACGGCCGGGGCGTCCGGGTGCGCGCCGGTGAACGCCACACCGTCAACCCAGACCGACCCGGGTTCCTGCAGCAGGAATGCCAGGCGCCCTGCGCACGGTCTGCGGATGCCGTAGAAAGCCCGGAGCGGCACAGAAACAACCTGCCAGTCTGTGCCAATGCGTCCCTGCGACAGGTGCTCCTCCGTCAAAGGAACTGCAGCCTCCCGTCCATTGCAGTCCCGCAGCACCAACGTTAGGCGCTCCCCGCCCTGTTGCCCTCGGATAAAAAAGAGCAGGAGGTCGGCGTAGGTCAGATCTAGCGCTCCCAGACAGATTCCCGCTCCGCCTCCGGGCAAGCCGGCCGTTATCCGGGCAACGCGGCCGCCCGGCAGTTGGCCCTTGCTCCCGGAATCCTCATAGGAAAGGAATCCTGTTCCCCATTCGCTCTCGCAACCGGATCCCCAGACGCCTGGAGGCGCGGACTCGAAATCCTCAAGGGTAGCTTGCCGCCTGCTGACGAAACCGGTCAGCGCCAGCGCACGCCGGAGGGCGGGGATTCGCATCGTCGCTCGCCAGATGCTGCCGCTCCGGTAGTTCTCGATGCTCAGGAATATGGCGCCTAGGTCTATCCCGATTACATCATCCGCCCACCAGTTCCGGTCCACATTGAAGGCATCCGAAAAACCGTAACGCCCCCAGATGCGATGTCCATAGGTCTGCGCCATCCAACGCAGCGCAGGGATGCAGACTTCCGGAGCGAAAGCCACGGAACCGCCAGGAGCGTGCGGCAGGACAGTCCCGTCCAGAAGCCAGGTACCGTGCGGTTCCGGTAGCCAGGGAAGCGCCTCGCCGTAGTCCCGGTATCCGTCCGGTCCATCTCCGGCGGTCAGCCCCCAGCAATGCTCGGAATACGTCTGATACAGCGGGGGCGAAAATCCGGCAGAGGCCGAGTGATCGATGCAATACTGCCTGTTGGAGAGGGTGTGATTCCGGGTGCTCTCATAATATGTCAGGTTTGCAGTGTGAGCATCGCGCCGGAATCGCATATCCAGAAACAGCTGCGGATACTGGTGCACAAAGAGCACAGGATAGAAAAATCGCCGATAAGACCGCTCATCGGGGCGGGTGGCCAGATTATCCCTGAAGTTCCGGCTGAACGCGTCCCAGACAGTCGGCGGAAGCGGATGCGTCGGCGACCCGATGGCCAGCAGGTCCATCATCCAGTATTCGCTGTAGACGGTGCTGCCCGGATGCAGGACGGGCCACTGGACGGCGTGGTACAGAGCCTCCGCCGCCTGCCGGATGGAAGCGTCTCCGTAGCGATCTTCGAACCAAGACCCGGCGAACAGGGCGCCGTAGAGAAGGATCGCAGTGTCAATCGTGGAGTATTCCGTTCCCGGCGATGGCTGTCCTGTTCGTGTATCCAGGAAATGGGGGAAGAATCCGTGCTGCCGGGGAACCTTCGTTGCCAGCGTGTCCAGGGTCAGCAGGATCCGCTGGCGAGCCTCCTCCCGTAAGATCCAGCCCCGCCCTTCGGCCACACAGATTGCTGCCAGCCCGAACCCCACGGATGCGATGCTGGAATGCTGGTAGCGGTCTTGCCGGAAGTTGCCTGCGCGGTCCTTGATCAGGCCGAGCGGACCGGCCTCTCCCCAGAAGAAACGGAAGGCCCTTCTCTGGAGCTCTTCCAGCAGCGCGTCGTCGGATGCCGGGAGAGGTCCCAGATCTTCCAGCACAACATCGTCGCAGTAGGCCGCTCCTCCGTGGGGGCTGGAGCCGGCACCCACCGCGTAGACCACCCGACCCGTGACTGTTCCGGGTGGCGAAACCGCAGCGACAAGATACTCCTCGAAGCCGCTGTTCGAAGAGCGCAGGCGGAGACTCTCTCGCTGAAGCAACCGGACACCACTCTCTGCATAGAACTCGAGCTTCACACAGGCGTAGCTGGAGCCGGAAAGAGCATCCGAAGGAGGGCTGTAGAGCCAGGCGGTAAGACGATACTCCCGGCCCGAGGTGGCCGGGAAGTCCTGATAATATCCGTACTCCTGATGGTCACCTCCCGTCCACCGCTTCGCCGACCATCCTCCAGAGCGCTTGAAAGCAGAAGAGCGTTCTCCGGTCAGGTCCGGACCATACTCCGTCCAGTAGAGGGGATCCGAAGGCGTGCCGCCGTCTCCGGTCTCGAACCCGGCGTTGACCAGCAGGGCGGCGGCTAGAGGTCCGCACGGCGCTGCTGCCAGTATGGCCGCCAGCAGAATGCGCCACATCGCTTCCACGGCCGTAGAGCGCGGCTCACGGCCTTCTCCTTCTCTGCTCCCACACCTGTGTGGGAGCGCTCCCACAAGTCAGGCTACCACATCCCTCGCCGCCGTGCAAGACCTTTTTCAGTGGGATTTCAAAAAGTTTCAAGGACAGTTATCGTCGGTTGTGCCCCACCGGGGAGCCCCAGGCATTCCACTGCCTCCGTCACTTTAGCCAGCGGAACCGCATCCTCCGGCACCACCCGCTCCCGGACAAGTTGCACGGCCGTCTGGAAGTCGTTCTGCCCTGCCGCATCAGCCGTGAAGTATACCAGAGCGTCCAGCCCGGCCATTGCCGCGGCGACGATCTGCAGGATGGTCATCAACAGGCGGTTCCCGCCGAAGGACCCATAGCCCAGAACCCAGTGTGGATGGCTACAGGAACCGTTTCGGTAGCCAGGCGCCCGTTTTCCAGCCTGGCCGGCGCCGTTCATCCCGGCCCTCCGCAGATGCCCGGGATGCGGCAGGTTGCTCTTCCCGCTCTGTTCAAGACAGGAAAACCGCCTGAAACTACTTCGCACCAATGCAAGTAGCCTACAGCTTCTTGACGGCGGTGCTATAATAGCTCGTGGCGCTAATGAGCGATGCGCTGTTGTCGGAGTATGAGAGCGCTTCACTCATTCGTGTACGTCCGGTTAGCGCGGTGCTTCCGAAGAAGGAAGAGATGCGCCTTGAGAAGGGCCGGACTGCTGGGGCGGGGCTGTGGCTCAGTTGGGAGAGCGCTTCCTTCGCACGGAAGAGGTCGGCGGTTCGAATCCGCTCAGCTCCACCATTTTGATCAGGCCCGGGTGCTTGTAGCGCCCGGGCCTCTGTTTGGTTGATGGCAGCGACTGCTGTGCTGGCAGCCTATACGGCTTCATCAAGCAGGCGGCCGACCGCTTGCAGGCGCTCCTCCAGTACCGCCCGGGAGTCGGCCCGGACGGTGACATGCCCCACCTTCCGGCGCGGCCGGATCGCCTTGCCGTAGATGTGCAGGTGCGCGCCGGGAATCCGGGCGACATCCTCTGGCGCCGGCAGGTGCCCGATGCAGTTCACCATCGCGGCGTAGGCGACAGGAGCGGTGCTGCCCGGCTCCCACCCCACCACTGCCCGCAAGTGATTCTCGAACTGACTGGTCTCCGCACCTTCAATGGTCCAGTGGCCGGTGTTGTGCACACGGGGGGAGAACTCGTT
>CALCJH010000176.1 GCA_937967775.1 uncultured bacterium
GGCGGGAGAAATCACGATTGATGCCAAGGGCCGGGTGTTGTCCACGGCGCCGGGGAATCACTGGACCACCGGCTGGGTGGCGTTTCCACCCCCGGGCACCACCTACTCGTACGATCACACCCTGGGTCGTCAGCCGGCCATCATGCACGCCTGGATCAAGTGCATCGCCCCCGATGCCGGGTATCAGAGTGGCGAGATTGTCCCCGCATCCCTGGTTCTGGACTTCCTCACGTTTCTGCCCTACCTGACCTATTTTGCGGACGCCGCGCGTTTTCGCGTGTATGCGAGGACGACGGGCGCGTATCCTCTCATTGCGGTGAATTACGGGGGATCACCCTTGCCGATGAATCTGTCGAAGTGGCAGTTGATGATCAACCTCAAGCTGTGACGCTTATGGAATGGTGTTTTGCATTGTTGGCGGTGACTCCGGCGGTCGTGCCGGTGGTGGCCGGGCTGGCGGCGACCGGTGTGGGCATGGCAATGGCGGCCGGGAACCGGCCGAAGTATCCGACCCGATCCATCGGGAACGAGATTGACGAGATACTGGCGCGGCGCGGGGCGATCCTGGCGTCGGACATAGCCTACCTCCCGGAGCAGTCCCGTCTGGAGCGGCGCATCGCTTCCGAGGCGGTGTTTGGGAGGGATGAGGGTAATCGGTGGGCCGAGGCGGGGGCGTTGGAATCCTCGATGGAGGTGCAGCGGCGGCTCAACGAATTTGACATCGGGCAGGCGCGGGAACTGGCGCCGAAGGCGATGGAGATCTTTCAGCAGAACGTGCCCTACGCCGGGCTGCTGCGGCAGATACAGGACGAGGCATCGCAGCAACTGGCGTTGGGATCGGGACTGGACGCCGCGACGAGGGCGCAGTTGCAGCAGGTGGCCCGGTCCGGATTGGCGGAACGCGGGCTGGGGACCGGGCTGGTCGGGGCAATGGCGGAGACCACCGCCCTGGGGACGGCCGGCGAGGAACTGCGGCGGCGTCGGCAGCAGTTTGCCCTCCAGGCGCTCCAGGGAGCGGCGGCGAGCACTCCGGATCTGTTTCGGCTGATCACCGGGCGCGAAACCGGGATCAGTCCGGCTCTGGCCGGTCGGGGTGGGGAATCGGGAGCCGGCAACCTGCAAAGTCTGTTTCAGTACGCCGGCAATTTGTACGGCGACAATTTGAGATCGAAACTGTTCGAGACCGAGATGAAGCGGCAGCAGACCAATCAGATGGCCCAGATGCTGGGCGGATTGGGTGGCATTCTCGGTCAGGGCAGTTTCAGCAGCGCCTGAGATGAAACCTCCTCCCGATCTGACCCCGGAACAGCTTCGACGCTGGACCGATCATGTGCGACTGGTTCTGGCCGATGCGCCGGAGGCCCTGGAATGGTATGCGCTCTGGCAGCGGGCCTCGAACCTCATGGATGACCTGGTTGATCTTGACGTTCCGATCAACCGGGACAGCCCGTGTGAACTTGTTCGTACGATGATGCTGTTGATGCTGCATCCGTTTTTTCAGCGGCATCAGCAGGTGCTGGCGGGGACGGCGCTGAGTCTGCTGGCCATGTACCAGGTCAGTCTGGATGCGGACAAGGAGGAGCGGATGTCGTCCTGGTTGATGGCCGAGGCGAGCCGCATGATGCCGGTGTTGGTGGTGTTGCTGGCGAAGGGATACCATGAGGCGGTGCAGATGGGGCGGTTCATGCGGACCCTCATGGCCGAAGCCTACCAGGATCAGCCCAATGGTTTCACCCAAATCACGCCGGACATGAGGAGCGCGGTTCCCCACGATCCCGGTCCGAATGTCAGGTGCCCATCCCAGGAGGACGCGCCATGAGCAGTTTGTTGAGCAGTCTTGGTCTGAATCCGATGGCGGATTACCGGGGACGCTCGCGGCGGTTGCCGTTTTCGCCCGTGAATTTCTCGCGCGCGCAATCCCGCGAGCCGATACTGGACAGCGACAATCCGTTCGCCCCGGCGCTGCAATCCCTGGACAACCTGGTGAGGACCTACCAGCAGCAGCGTCAGGAGTCGGTGGTGATGGATGCGGTGGCGGACGCGCTGGCAACCGAGTTGAGCCGCTACGCGGAACGGGGAGTTCTGCCGGAGCGGTACGTGAGGGAATTTGCCAACTTCAACAGCAAGCC
The DNA here is from genome assembly GCA_937967775.1 of uncultured bacterium. Lineage (GTDB taxonomy): Bacteria > Armatimonadota > UBA5829 > DSUL01 > DSUL01 > CALCJH01. The sequence goes on from CALCJH010000176.1 coordinate 2,130, forward strand.
CCTGAACCAGAAGCGGGCCCTGGTGGCGCAGGGGATGTTTCTGCTGGGGCAGAATCAGGAGCGGGAGGAGTTCGAGACCGAGCAGGGACGCCGCAACTTTCAGGCCTTCGGCTCGTTGATCAGCCGGTTGATGAGTCAGGCGGATGCTTTCCTGCGGCATCGCGCCGCCGAGGCCGAGAGCCGTCGGAAGGCCGAGGACCAGAAGCGTGAGGAGCAGGTGGTGGCCTCACTGCTCGAATCGGCCGGCATCAAGTTGCCGGAATCGGCCGGTGGCCGGATCAGTCCCGAGACCGCTCGTCTGGCCGTTTCGCTGATGCGGGGGACGAGCGCGGATGAGCCGCTGGACGAGAAGGATGCCACTCATCAGGCCGCGCAATTGAACCTGCGATTGAAGGGGACGGGGCGCAAGGCCGTGCCGATGCCGGTGGACAAGGGGCGTTGGAAGGTGGTGATCATTCCCGACAAGGCGATGAGTGCCGGGCCCGATCCCCGGCAGTTTGATGTAAACCGCAACAACGTGCTGGATCCTGAGGAGTACGCGCAGTATTTGATGGCGCGCAGCATGGGGCAGATTGCGGGCGGGGTGTATCCCGGCATGGATTTGAGCACGTGGAGCCAGGAGGCGGTGATGCCCGACGAGGACGCGCTCCGGCAACTGCTCGAGCAGATTGATCCGAGCAAACTGCTGAAGCCGTAGCATGAGCACGGAGCGCAAGTTGCCCGCGGTTTACAGCGCGCTTCTGGAGAATCTGCGGCGCAAGGACGCGGGTTTGGCGGGGGTGCCCGATGACGAGTTGCTGCGGCGCTTGCGGCGCACGCATCCGGACATTGCCCGGGAACTGGACGACCTGGCCGGGGTGCCGCGGAGCCAGGTGCTTGATGCGCTGTATGAGAAGGAGGAATCGCTGCGGGGATTGCCGCGGGGCGAGCTGGCGCGGCGGGTGTTGCGTGAGTTACCCGGGGCGGCGCAGCGGGATGCGGCGCTGGCGGTCGAGGCGGCGCTGGATCAGCCGCCTCTGGAGTTGAAGCCCGCTCCGGCGGCGGGATCGTTGGAGCCGGTTCGGGCCGGGTTTGGCGGGGTGTCGCCGACGGATCAGCGTCGTTTGGGTGCGTCCGCCGCCACCGCGAACACGGAGGCTCCGTTTCGGTTGGAGCAATTTCAGGGGCGCCGTTCCCTGGAGGTTGCGGAGAGTTCCTTCGAGGGTGAGCCCGGGGTGCCGGGCCGGTTTCCCCGGGAAGGGGAGCAGCGGGAACGTGCAGCCCGGGAACACGCCCAAGCCGTGGCTCCCCTGACGCAGGAGGAGTATCTGGCCAACGTGGTCAGGGGATTACGATCGCCCCCGGTGCGGACGGCGGCAGCGGCGCTGGGCGGGGCACTCATGTTTGTCGAGGCGCCATTCCGGGTGGTGTCGGAAGTGAGCCGGTTGGTGGCGGCCGGGGCGCAGCGGGTGGGGATACCGAGTGCGGTGCCGCCGGAGCAGTATCTGAGCACGCGGATTGCCGATGCGCTGGATCGCGGGCAGCAGGTGTTGGAGGCGACCACGCGGGATCCGGAGGCGGGATGGGCGAACAACTTTCTGACGCGGGTGTTGCCGCAGGGGATGATCAGCCTGCTGGGTTTTGCCAGTGGGGCGCGCATGTTGGTGACGCGGGCCGGGTTTCAGCCGGGGCCGGCCGTGGCGTCGCTGGGGGCGATCCAGACGGGAGCCGAAGCCGTCAAGGACGCCATTGCCGGGGGCGCGAGCGAGCGTGAGCGGGCCCTGAATCTGGCGGTGGGCGGAGTGACCGGGTTGACCGAAGCGCTGCCCTTGGCCAAGTGGATTCTGCCGCGGGCGAAGGGGACCTGGGTGCGGAACCTCGCCGAAGGCGTCGAGGAAAGCGGCCAGGAGCTGTGGCAGCAGATCAGCCAGAACTTTGCCGCCGGCGCCACGTATGATCCGGATCGTCCCCTGCTCAAGGACGCCGTGGATTCCGCGTTGGCGGGTTTGATTCTGGGTACCGGGGGTTCGTGGGGGACGGGGGTGCTGCATGATTGGTATTTGCAGACGCCGCGTGGCCGGGGACAGATGTTTGCGTGGCTGCTGGACCAGCATCTGCCCGAGTTCGAGATGCTGGCCCGGGTGTTGCCGCCCGATTTGCAGGCGCTGGTGACCCGGCCGCCGGGGATCGAGACGGTGGTGAGTCAACCCCCGGCGGCGGCGGCGGCGCAGGAGATTGCCGCGGCCGGCGGAGTGGTGTCGCCGTTAAGCCCACCCGAGTTGCGGCGCACTGCCGAAGCCGTCCCCGGCACACCACCGGCCCCGGCGCCCGCTCCTGCTCCGGGGCAGGCTCCAGCCACTGCCACAGCACCTGAACCTTCTCCGGCTCCTGCCGCGGCTCCTGCTCCGACTGCTGCTCCGACTCAGGCTCCTGCTCCGGCTCCTGTCCAGGCGCCATCGGCGCCCGCGGTGGAGCCGGTCTCGGAGGTGATCGGCGTGTACACGCCGGACGAGGTGGACCGTGCCGTTCGGGATTTCACGGTGGATCACTACTCGCTGATGGCGTCTCACGGGACGCATCCGGAGGAATTGACCAAGCTGGCGGCGGAGGGGGAACTGCCGCGGTGGTTGCCGTTGGATAATGTGCCCGCGCTGACCTATTACCTGGTGGGACGGAAGGCCAGGATCAGCGGGGCGAAACTGGATGACGTACTGGCCCGGACACCCCGGATAATGATTCCCATCGTGGCGGCGGGATACGGGTCCGTGGGGACGGCTCCGGGAGAGAAGGCGGCCGGCGGTGCGGAGCGGGAACCGGGCGGGGTGCGGGTGCTCACCCCGGTGGGGAGGGAGGTGTTTCAGCAGCGGATGGGCTACCGTGAGAGCGATCTGCCCGCGGGCACGGTGACGGGTGGGGAGTATCGTGTCCAGGGGCAGGCGGTGCAGATCCCGGATCAGGTGCCGCATGACGATCGGGGGAGAATCCCGGTGGTCTATGCCTGGGTGCCGTTGAACTCGGTGATCGCCTCGCATCGCGTTGATGGTACGCCCAATCCGGAGTACCGCTTGATCAACACCCGTGATTATACGAACCCGCTCGAGCAGGCGAAGTTGCACGGGGCGATCAACGGCTGGGATCCGGGGCTGCATGTGGTGTTGGCGCCGATGTCCGCGGTGGGGCCGCCGATCGTCATGTTTCACGAGGGTCGGGCGCAGGTCGTGGGTGGGAATTCCCGGACGATGGCGATTCAGGCGCTGCCGCCCTTTGCGTTCGCGCATCATCAGCAGGTCGAGAACGAGATGGCGGCCTTGTTCGGGTTGCCGCCGGCGCCGTTGGACGGGAAATCGTATCTGCTGGTGCGGGTGATGCCATCGGTGCCCGGGGCTTTCACCGACAGCAACCTGGCGAAGGTGCTGGCGGATGTCTTCAATGAGAGTCCCGGTCGTCAGCAGAGCACGCTCGAGAAGGCATTGGCCGATGCGCCGAAGGTGGCGCTGGATCTGCTGGGTCGGTACGCGCGCTGGTTGCAGAGTGAGTCCGGGTGGACGGCGGAACGGATTCTTCAGGAACTGTTGCAGAGCGGGCTGATTGATCGGAACACCCGGTCGTCGCTCGCCGAGCGGCCGGCGGAGGCGCATTTCTACGTCAAGGCGCTGCTGATGTCGGCGGCGTACGGGGAGCGCGGGGTGAGCATTTTCAACCGGGTGATGGCGGATGAGACGGCGTTGCTGCCCTGGTTTGCGGGGGCGATGATGGTGCCGGCGCTGATGCTGCGTCAGGCCGGCGCTGACGGGGTGGTGGTGGCCGATTTGTTTGGCGAGTACGTCCTGCGGTTGTTGGAGCGGTCCGGGACGATGTCGCTGGGGCACGTGTTTACCTCGACGGCGGGGCAGTTGGAGCCGGGCGACTGGCGGCATTCGGCGATCGTGATCGGGCTGGCCCAGGTGTTTGCCAACGAGTTGAAGTATGTGCGCACCGGGCCCGGCGGGAAGTACAAGCGCGTGGACACCGATGCCACGAAGGACGGATTTCGGGCCGTACTGGATCATCTGCGGGGGGTGATCCAGGGGGTGTTGGATACACAGGCCCATACCGGCGATCTGCTGGGACCGCCGCTGTCGCTGACCGAGGCCATGCTGGGCTGGTTGCGGCGCAAGGTGCCCGACACGATTGCCGTGGTGGAACGGACGGCCGGGCTGGTCACCGGACGGGACATCGGGTTGTTCGAGGAGCCGGTCCGGTACGAATCCACCGTGGCGGTGCAGAATCCGGATGGGTGGGAGGGGGTGTTGCCGCCCATACCGGCCCGGGTGCTGCTGGAGAAATTTCTGGAGCAGAATCCCGGGAATGCCGCGGCGCGGCGCCGCTGGTCGGATCTGAAGCAGCGGGAGGCGTCCGAGCTGGCGCGGTTGCAGGCGGCCGTGCAATCCGGTCGGGACGCCGATGAGGTGGTGGCGGAGATCGTGAAGGACCGGGCCACCGAACAGCAGCAGATGATGATCGGGGCGCATCGGCGGCTGCGGCGGCTGCTGCATCAGCAGCGGGAGCGCGGGCCGTTGAAGCGAGAGGAGCAGGAGGAGCTGAAGGCGCTGGAGACGATTCTCGGGCAGGCGTTCATGGACTTCCTCGATCAGGAGGCCCGGGTTGAATCCGAGAAGGCCCGGGCCCGGCACGAGGAGGACCTGCGGAAGTATCGGACGACCCTGCGGTTGGTGAGCGGGACGCGGAGCGAGCCCCCGGTGCAGGGGACGCTGTTCGAGATGCCCGAGAAGTATGTCGGCCGTCGGGAACGGTATGCCCGGATGCTGGCGAACATCCTGTACGGTCAGCCCCTGGATCAACTGTCGCCAAGCCGCCAGGTGATGGTGTATGGCCTGGTGGATGATACGGCGAATCTGATTTCCGTCCATGAAGCCCCAGAACTATTCTCCCCCGAGCAAATCGGAGGTAAACGACCTCCTGGCGGTGCTGTTCCCGGAGGTCCACGACAACAACCCACCACCCCGATTACGCGGAGCACTTCGGGAGGTCAGCAGTCTGGCCTTGATCTCGCTGGAATTTCCCTTGCCGGAGCCGGACGCCGTCGAGGCGCCGGGACGCGAGAAGCCCCGCGTCGCCGGGTGATGGTGCGTCATGCGAATCGGCTGCCGCTGGTCACGCCGATCACGCATCCGGAACATCATCGCTGGTTGCTGGAACATGTTCCCGGGGCCTCGCGGTTGACCCCGGTGCAGTTGGAGGGGGTGCTGCGCATCCTGGCGAACTGGTTTGGTGGCTCGGGACATTTTCTGCTGGCCGACGGGACGGGGATCGGCAAGACCGCCCAGTTACTGGCGGCGGCGGCGGTGGCGGCGGAGCGCACCGGGCGTCCGGTGTTGGTGGTGGCGCCCGATGATCGGGTGATTCAGGACACGTATTCGCGCGATGCCGAGATGCTGGGGGTGCGGCTGTGGCGGTATCGCGGGGCGCCGATCCAACCCCAGCACAAGGTGCTGGTGGCCACGTACACGGATGTGAGTCGGGGCGTGGTGAATCCCGTCGGGTTTGAGACGGTGGTGTTTGACGAGGCGCACGCCCTGCGGAACGACGATTTGCAGTCCACGCGGGCGGATATTGGCATACGGACGGTGCAGACGGCGCCCCGGGTCCTTCTGGTGACGGCGACGCCGATGGATGAGCCGTGGCAGATCTGGTATCTGACCAAGGTGATCGGGCGGAATCCGGAGGCCGCGCTGCACGAACTCGGCATCAACGTCGAGTATCGCGAGATCCGGGGCCAGATGCGGCGCGTGTACACGCTCGATGAGGATGCGAACGTGTCGCAGTCGGCCGTCGAGGCGTGGTTGGACACGCACTTCACCCGGGCGATGGAGGCCGGGAACATGGTACAGCGGGAGTTCACGCTGGATGATCTCGATGTGGATGCGTCGCTGGCCCCGCTCGTCCATGATGAGATACGTCAGGTCGAGACCGTGTATCAATCGGCTCTGGCACATGCCCTGCGCGTGTTGCGGATGCCGGCCGGCCGGGCCAAGGGATACGCGTTGTTGAGGGCGCGTTCGGAACTGGAGCGGATCAAGATTCCCTATGCGGTCAATTTGGCCGAGGATGAGGTGCGGTCCGGTCGTCAGGTGATCATTTACCTGTCCCGCGTGAATGACCCGGACAACGGGATTCAGCACACCGACAGTCTGGCGAGTGCGCGGATCATCGCCGACGAACTGGAGAAGCTGCTGGGGGTCAACACCGTGGGGCGGTTGTTCGGGGGATTGTCCGGTCCCACCGGGGCCTCCTATGCCCAGGAGGTGATGCAGCGGTTTCGCGAGGGCGAACTGCGGGTGATTGTGAGCACCCCGCAGAGTGGCGGTACCGGGTTGAGCCTGGACGACATCCACGGGGATGCGCCCCGGACCATCATTCTGGTGACCGCGCCGTTTTCGGCCCAGGAAGTGGTGCAGATAGCGGGTCGGGTGGTGCGGGTGACCACGAAGTCGCGGGCGCGGATGTTTCTGCTGACATCGCCCTCCCGCATTGACTCGTGGAATCTGGGGCTGGTCACCCAGAAGCTGCGAACGCTGGGTGCGGTGGTGGGGCCGGAGGTGGCGCGGATCATCAACCCCAACGCGCCCCCGGCGGCGCCGGCGCCGACGGCGGTGATGCCCACGGAACGACAGATCGAGGCGGAGGCGATCTATGCGGCCTCACCGGATCGGGCGCAGGATTTCTTTCCGGTGGATTGGGAGTATTGGAATGACCTGGCGCGCCAGGGCAACCTGCGCGTCCGGTTGTATCGCTGGGCGTGGGGCGGGGCGCAGTTGCGGCCGTTTCATCTGGTGGGGCGTCGCATCCGGGACGAGGGCGATCTGCTGGCGCTGATGCAGATGCTGCGCAACCCGGCGTTCGAGGTGTCGCGGTTTGTGGTGGTGGACAGCCAGGGGGTGATCCGCTACGTCCTGACCACGTCGGCCGGGCTGCCCGGCAGGACGCCGCTTTTCCAAAGCGACAACGATCGCATCCTCCTGGCGAAGGTCCTCAACACCTATCCCGGGTCGCGGTTCTATCATCTCCACAACCATCCGTCGGGGGACGTGCTGCCGAGTCCCAATGACGAGGCAACGTGGGGGGGGATCATCCTGGAGGGGCATCTGACCGCGCAGCAAGCCACCTCGACGGGTAATCCGGAGCTGGATGCGGCCCGGATCACCCTGGGGCGTGCGTTCGCCGGGGCGATCGTGACGAATCATTTGAAGGGGTCGGTGGTGGAAATGACGCTGAACCCGTCAACGCAGAGTGTTTCCATCACCAGCACCCCCCTGAAGCTGACGAAGGCGGATGTACCCCGGGAGTACACGGATTGGTATTTCGAGGCGCTCCGTCGCGCCGAGGAGGAGGTGCGGAACGATCCGGCCCTTACCCAGAAGGAGCGCGAGGATCATCTGAATTTGATCGAGGCGCGGCGGCAGTTGGCGTTGCGGGGGGATTTCAGCAGTGACCCGATGCTGGCGCCGGCCAGCCTCTTCAACGTCAGCTTTCAGATTACCACGCAGAATCGCCTCAACGTGGCCCTGCAACAGATGGGACTCACGTGGCGCACCCAGACGACGAATCAGATCGCGATCGCCGTTGCGGATGCCCATGCGATGGTTCGCGGCGTGTTTTGGATTTCGCCGATGGAGTTCATCAATCGGGAGCGTCTGGAGCAGCGGTTGGGGGAGGCGGCGGTGTTGTTCGGGGCGTACAGTTTCTTTGCGCTGGTGCCCATCCACAACAACTCGCCCGTGGTCGAGCGGGTGGCGCGGGAGTACGCCGCGGAGAAGGTCAAGCCGATCCTCGATGACGTGCTCCTGGTGGATGAGACCCTGCGGGCGGTGAACATTGGCGGCTCGAACGTCCTCGCGATGGAGCACATGCCCTGGCTGCTCAAGTATGAGCAGGCCCAGACGCTACATCTGCGGGAGAACGCGGTGGCCTACAGTCACACCCCGCCCGGGGGCACACCCGTGGCGGTGAACCTCGGGGGCATGAGCCATGTCCAGCCCTTGAACATGCCCCTGATGCTCCAGTTGTATCGGGCGCTGAGCGGCGGGCAAACACCGCGTATTCGGAAATCCTTTCGCAGCGCCACGACGCAGGGGACGTTTCACCCGCGCACCGGTGAGATTCGGTTGCTGGCGGATATTTTCCAGGATCCGGAGCTTGCCCGGCGCACGTTTGCGCATGAGCTGGGGCACTGGGTGGACTGGCTGCCGGATCGGGAACTGTCCCGCGGCAACCTGTGGGGGCGGTTGTTGAGCCTGCGGAACTACCTCAAGGATACCTATGGTTCCGAGTCGGTCACCAACAAGGAATTTCGCGAGGAGCTCATTGCGCTGAGCCGGTGGTGGCGGCCGTGGGATCCGGCCACCGCCCCGGAATCGTACACCAAGTATCGCCAGCAGGCGAAGGAGCTGTACGCGGACTTTGTGAGCGTGCTGTTCAATGCGCCGATGGAGGCGCGGGCCCGCGCACCCAAGTTCTACGCCCAGTTCTGGAAGCATCTGAACACCAAGCCGGAATTGGAGCGCGCCCTGCTGGACATCCAGGTCGAGCTGCAAACCAGCGGCCTGGAGGAATCGGACAAGCGGGTGGTCGAATCCATTCTCAAGGGGTACGAGACGGCGGAGGAACGCATGGTGGCCTACGCGCGGGAGCGCGCCGAACTGGCCCGGTCCATGCGGGGTTGGTACGATGAGTTGATCCAGGAGTTGGTGGATCCGTTCATTCCCGCCGAGCGTCTGGAGCGTGCGAAGCGGGGACGCCGCGAGACGCGGATCCACGCCAAGCAGAGGCATCGGCCGGCGTCCATTCATGAGGCCACGGAGATGCTGGCAATGCGGGAGGTGGTGAACTACCGGATGCTGAAGCGGGTGCACGAACGGATTGTGCAGCCCCTGCGGGAGGCCAATGTCACCCTGCATGAACTGGGGTTGTACTTGCAGTTGCAGCGGATCGCGCAGGGTGACCGGACCAGTCTGGGCAATCCGGAGGGATTACAGCCGACGGATGCGGCGCGGCTGCTGGCGGCCCAGGAGGTGCGGCTGGGGCCGTTGCGGTATCAGATCATGCAGCGGGCCGCCGATCTGTTCCACGACATCGTTTTCGAGGTGAGCCGGCGGGCGCTGGTGTCCGGGCTGATCTCCCCCAACATCTGGCGGGAGCGGATCGTGCCGAACCGCCGGTACTACGCCACGTTCTGGGTGGTGCATCATGTCAGCGACCGGATCACGCCCATGATCCGTCCGCAGGTGGGGACGTTTTCGTCGGTGGCCAACCCGTTCATCGCCACGCTGCTGAAGCTGATGACGATGAACAGCACGATCGCCTGGAACAACGCGGCCCGGGCGCATGTGGATTTCCTGAAGACGTATTTCCCGGCCGACATTGCCGAGACCCGGAGTCCCACCACCAACACCCCGGGCAGGGCGGTGCTCACCTGGTTGGAGAACGGGCGGTTGCGGCGGGCGGAAATGGATGCGTATCTGGTGCGGGCCTTCGAGCATCCGAATGCGCAGCACACCCTGCGCGTGGTGCGGTTGCTGCGCAACTCGTTCCGGTACCTGATCTATCCGCTGATCATCACGTACAACTTCGGCTATCTCTACCTGGTGGCACCCTGGAAGGACCTGCGGCGGACGGCGGTGAACCTGCCGCTGAGTTTTCCCACAGCGCGTCTGGTGCGGTACTATCCCCAGGCCATTGCCGATTCCTGGCGTCACTACTACGGGGATGATCGGCCGATCATCCGGGAGATGCTCGACAACCTGGCACTGGGACCGCCGTGGGATATTTTTGCGCGTCAGGGTGAACCCGGGCCGGGGTCACCGGCGGCGGAATCGGACTTTTATCAGACCCTGTTGCAGCGGGCCGGGGTGACATCGGACACCGAACTGCGCGGGTGGTTTCAGGCCATTCGCCGGGTGTTTGCTCCGGTGGGCAAGGTGCTCGACGCGATCGAGGCCGGGGGGCTGGCGATCAACGACGCGCCGAAAGTGGCGGCCTATCGGGTGTTGGTGGAGCGCGGGTTTCCGCGGCATGAGGCGGCGCGGTTTGTGCGGCGACAGGCGGGGTTGCCGCACGTGTTCCGTCGGGGCATCAAGGTGGCCACGTGGTCGGCGTTGTTCCCGTTCTGGAATGTGTTCGTACAGGGTCTGCGGGGCGACGCGGAGGTGGCGCTGAATCCGCGAACGGCGCCGGCCTTCTGGTGGCGGTGGGCCAGCACCGATGGACTGGCCGCCGCGCTGGCCGGGGCGGCGTCGGCCGGGTTGCTGGGCTGGCTCCTGAAGGAGCTGTACGACGGCATACCCGAGTACGACAAGGAGATGTACACGTGCATCCCCATTGGGATCTATCGGCGCGACAAGGGGATGATGGAATTCCCGAAGGTCCTGCCCGGGATCGGGCTGGGGGACATCAACATGCCCTACGGGTGGCGCGTGGTGTACATCCGCATCCCCCGACATGAGACTCACCGGCTGCTGTCGGGGATCGTCTATCATATCATGCGACGCATGGGGCCGGACAAGGATGTGCCCGGCGGGCTGCCGTCGAGGCTCCTGGCGTTTGGGGCGGACCAGGTGCCCGGCATCAATCCGGTGCTGACGGTGGCTCGTGCCTGGACCGAGTACGCAATGGGGAAGGTGCCCATCGAGCCGCGCACGGGGCGGCCGGTGCTGGATTACTACGCGCAGCGGGCGCCGGCGGTGGATTCGCTGGCCCCGATGTTTCACTTCACCCTGAGCCAGATGGGGGTGGAGAATTTCATCCGGTACGATCCCGAAGCCAAGACCACCTTTGAAATGGCGGTGGCGGCGGTGCCGGGGATCAACCGGGTGCTGAAAGCCTCCGATTACGGCTACCGCGAGCGCCAGCAGCGTCAGAACCGCCGGCTGCGGGATGAGGAGCTCAAGGCCGAGAACATGTTGCGGTACCCGACCACGGTGCGGCGGGTGCTGGCGGAGTACAACCGGTTGACGGAAATCACCCCCGCGGTGCGCACCCCCAATCAGGTGCTGCGTCTCAACCGGATCATCTACTGGCGGAACAACGTGTTCCGTCCCCTGGACGAGCAGGTATTAAATTTGGAGCGGCAGGGCATGAGGGAACAGGCCGCGAAACTGCGGGAGCAGTCGGCGCGACTGGCCGAATTGCTGCTTCGCGAACTGGAGACCACAAAGTAATGCCAAAGGCCCTTGAAAGGAAACTGGCCGGGCGCGCGGCCCGGATGGGGCTGCGGGGCGAACGCTACCGAGCCTACGTTTACGGCACGATGCGCAAGGCCGGATGGGTTCCACGCCGGGAACGGGCGTCAGGACGCCGCCGGCGCTGACGGGGTTGCGGGATGGATATGGACGTGGATTCGCAGGCCGTTGACGGCCAGGGTCAGTCCAATTCCCACCAGCAGCCCCAACACGAACCCGTAGAAGCCCGCCCTGCGGGTGCGGGGAGTGATGTTGTACTCGATCACACTTTCCATGTTGACAATGTAGCTGCTGAGGCTGACAATGTCAACATGCGAACGGCAACGTTGGGTGAGGTGCTTGACCTGTGGCGTGACCTGGCCGGGCGGGTGCTCCAGCCGGCCACGGTGCGGCGGTGTGCGCAGTGCGTGGAGCGCATCTTTGGAGATCGCCCGGACTTGGTCTGCCGGAGCGGGGTGTTACGGCCGGCGGTCAGACGCTGGCAGGACGAGTGGTTGGCGCGGGCGCGGGGCCGGGAAACGACGGTATTGGCGCGGGTGATCGGGTCCGGCCGTTCGATGGCGCGCCAGGCGGCGGCGGTCTTTGCGCCGCGGTGGTGCGAGCGGTACCGCGACCACGGGTTGAGGTTGGATGACGGCCTTGCCGGGGTGTTTCGGCTGGTCTGGCCGCGGGCGGTGGTGGAGTATCATCCGATTGATCCGGCGGCGCTGCACGCGGCCTGGGAGGCCCAGCGCCAATGGCCGGTGGAGGTGCGTCTGGCGTTTGCGCTGGCCCTGGGAGCGGGTCTGCGCGCCTCGGAGTTGCTGCGGCTGCGGCGCGGCCAACTGGCGACGGACGGCGAACGGGTGGTGATTCGCGGGGTGCGCGGCAAGGGGGGGTTGGTGTGCGATCAGCCGGTGTTGGAGCCGTGCGGTCGGCTGATCAAAGCGTTGTGGCCGGCCGGTGAGGCGGACGCGCCGGTGTTCGGGTCGGCGGACGTGGTGCGTCGGCTTAACGGGCGGCTGCGCGGGGTTGGCTGGGCGTCGCGCCACGTGTGTCATGAATTGCGGGCGCTGGCGATTTGCCGGGCCGCGGAGTTGTGGGGGCTGGAGGGTGCCCGGCTGTTTGCCCGGCACTCGAATCCGTCACTGACGTGGCAGCGTTACGGCCGATATTTCGCCCTGTTCGGCCGGTCCAACGGGGGTCAATCGCTGTGGTTGACCGGTGATGACCGCCAGGCACAGGCGCTGGAACAGGTCGTCCAGGGAGCAACTGACGGTCAGCCTGCGGGGACCGGTGATGGTCATAATACCGTCGGTCTGGATGGTGATCTTCAGGGCAGGTTTGGCGAGCCGGATGACGGCCCGGTTGGGGTCGTGTTTGACTTTCACAGCTTGATGATAACCGATTTTGGAACCTTGACAAGGGGCACTGAATTGGTAAGGTACGGGCATGGAACGACGCGAGTCCATTACCATGACGTTCAGCATCCCGGTTTCCTGGGTGGACTGGCTGAACCAGGAGACCCGCCGGCGCCGGTTCGCGAATCGGTCGGAAATGGTCCGCGAGGCCCTGCGGCGGATGTTGGAGGAGGAGCATGAGCGAGCCGATCGAGTTGCCCCTGCACGTGGACGCTGAGCCGTCCCTGCCCCTGGTGGGGGCGGGGCGGCGTCGCACGGGGGAGCGACTCGACCCGGCGGTGGTGGAACGCATCCTGGAGATGCGGCGGGATGGGTGTACCGTCACGCAAATCCAGCGTGAGCTTGGGTCGGATCACCGCACGATCCTGAGCGTGATTCGTCATGCGCAGGATGCCGGGCTGCTGCCGGCGACGCGGGATCATCTGCTGGCGATGGTTGAGGATGTGGCGCGGCTGACGGGTGAGGAGATGCTGCGCCGGCTGGTTGCCGCGCCGAACACGGTTCCGGCCAACGTGCTGCCCATCATGTTCGGGGTGGCGGTGGATAAGCGTGCGGTCCTTCAGGCCGAGGCGGAAGCCTCGACCGGAAGGACCGATGTGGTGGACCCGGTCGAGCGGCTCAAGGACGCCTACGCCGGGCTTCGGGCCGAGATCGAGTCACACCCGCTCCAGGATGCCCCGCCGGCACAGGGAGTCGAGCCACTGACACAGTGAGCGGGGCAGCTTGGGGCATTCGGTGCGGTAGCTCCAGCCCTGGGGAAGCACCTGGTACGCCCGCAGTGGCCGGGCACGCTGACGCACGTCGTCCAGCGTCAGGAGTTTCGTGCGATCGTCCTGCGACAGTCGCAGGGGCAGTTCGATCGTGAGCAGCGCCCAGCGTGCCAGGTGATACGGCACGGATCCGATGATCACCGCCTGCCGCACGTCGTCAGGCTCCGCATGGGCGATACAGGGCACGTCCCGAAGCTCGGGCAGCAATCCGCGTAGATACTCCAGGACCGAAGCCCGGTGGGTGATGATCTTGACGGGGTGTCCGTCGAACGAGGTGATGGTTTTCATGCCAGCGCCTTGTTAAGGAATCGCAACACGGCGTATCGGGCCGCAAAGCGGTTGTCGGTGTCGTGTATGCTCTCGGTCATGTCCCAGAGCGACTTCAGCGCCTCGACCTGGGAGTCGCACCACCGGTACAGCTCCAGGGTGGCGGCGCCCACCCGCTGCCCTGGTGGCGGACACATGATGGATGCCTTCCAGCCCATGTCGGAGCGTTCGACCCGGACGGTTATGCCGAGGTGAGTCGCCTCGAGGGTGGATGTACTTGTGTTCATGGGGTCTCCGGGTCACTCGTCATTTCCTCGATCAGGCAGCGTTCGAGCTGGTCGAGGTCGTCCGTGTAGTCTGCGGACAGGTTGAGGTCGCGACGGGTTTTGTATGCCAGCTCCGTGGCGGTCGTGCGGAGGCTTGTGCATGTGGACAAGGTCTTCCGGTGGTTTCGCAGGGCCACTCGAAGCTTCTCCACGGTGTCCTTGTCGTCCTCGATCGCTGCCCGGATAAGTCGGCGTTGGAGGGAAGCCAACAGGTCCTTATCATCTGGGTCATGGCCGATTTCGGCCGCCGTGTTGCGCAGGGCGGCGTTGGCCGTTACCTCCAGGCACTGGGCCAGGAAGTACTTCTTGCGGATGGTCCTGATCACCTCGATCAGAAACTTTTCGTTTTTTTTGTTCATGTGTCTGGTGCCGGCTCGGTGCCGGCGTTGCACCTTGGGTTGTCCCGCCGGTCCGGTGCCGGCCGGTCGGGTCGGGCCGCTCTGGCCCTGACGACGGCCCCCGCGTCGCAGGGACCGGGTGTCAAGGTCAGGATTGAGGTTGCAACCCGAGTTCCGTGCGCGCGGCGTCTTGCTCACGCTGACGGATTTGGTCGAGGAAGTCTGCTACTCTATTGTACTCCTCGTCCACTGGAGCCACAATTGGGTCGCCAAGCAACTTGGCCTGCGGAACCTCCCGGTGGGCTCTGCCCTCTTCGGTGCTGACCAACCCCTCCGGGAACCACCGGACAAGGTACTCACACCTTGGCTTGGGCCTTGGGTTGGCGGTTGCTTGCTTCTTTTCCCACTCTGCCAGCAGTTTCTGGCGATACCAGAGCTTGCGGGCATAGTCGGCGTGGTAGAGATACTCACGCGCGACGTAGTAGGTGGGATCGCACTGGTGGAAGACCTTTTCCAACAGGTTGTCGGCGGTTTTGAACAGCAGATAGAGACCCGTTTCAACGGTCTCTTCCTGTGTCAAACTGGCAAAGGCCGCGTTCCACACGTCGGCCCCTTTGACGAACCTCCGGCTCAGTGGCCGTGTTGAAAGTTCGGGGAAGTCGGCCGCGGCGGTGACCACTTTGGTCCGTGTGTAAATCCGTTCGAGGAAATCCACCGGAACCGCCCGAAGAGCGATAGTGGTATACCTCGAACAATTACAAT
>CALCJH010000177.1 GCA_937967775.1 uncultured bacterium
CTTTATCCCCTAAACGGGCTGGTCGGACCGTATCCCGCAACGGGCGGATGGGCCTTCAGCGGGGACCTGGCCAACTTCAAGGCCACCGATGGCAGCTATTTCTTTGGATTCGAGTCGGTCTACATTCGGAAAGGTGGAGGAATCTATCAGCGGGTCAGAACCTCGCCGGGAGAGGCGTACAAAGTGAGTTTCGACTTTGCAACCTGCAACTTCGACCTTCACGACTCCACCCCGCCGCTCGGCCGGGCGCGCTATGAGCATACGCAGGCTTGGGTGGGGCTCGATCCCACCGGCAATACCGATCCCTTCGCGGATACAGTGCGGTGGAAGCAGGTGTGGACTCAGGGCTACTCCATTTATCCAACCCGGATAGTGCCTCAATCAGCCACCTCTGAGACCGACGCGACTGTCGCCGAAGGCGACTCCATGACCGTCTTCGTCCGGTTCCTGAATATGTGGCCGTGGCGCAACAGTGTGGGGATGGTTGACAACCTGCGCTGGATCGGGCCGCCGGCCGTCCCTCCCGATGTTACTTCTGTCGGACGCCTCAAGCAGATGCCACAGTTCTCGTTCGCGGAGCTCACGCAGAGTGCTGTGGTCACACTTGTGCCTTGGGATGCCCCTGGCGTCTTTTACATCCAGGATCCAGATGGCACGGCGGGCATTCGTGTTGAGGCAAATGATTCGTCCGGGTTGAGCGCCGGTCCGGCTGTGGCCCGCCCCTGCGGTAACCCGCCCTGTGGCTGGGGCGCCAGCGCGGGGACTCTGGTGCGCGTGAAAGGCACTCTCACCACCACCGCCGCGGGGGAACCCGTTCTCCGCAATGCGGTATTTACCACTCACGGAGCCGGCCAGACGGTGATCCGGCATCTCGGATTGCACCATATTGGAGGGACTCACTATCAGGGAGCCCCTTCCATGCGTCTGTCCACCTCCGGTCTGTTGGTTCAGGTGACCGGCCGCGTGACGGCGGTGGATTATATGGAGGGGTTCTTCCTGCTGGATGATGGCTCCGAGATTCCGGGCCCGGATCACGGCGGACCGAATGGCGTCCGTGTGCGTACAACCTTCCTGCCGGCGCAGGGCCAGTTCGTCACCCTGGTCGGCGTGGTGTCCACCGAAGATGCCGGAGGAGTCGCGATTCCTGTCATCCGCACGCGTGACGATCTGTCCGAGCTGGCGGTGATCGAGTGAACGTCAGTTGAACGCGCTGTAAGGAAACAGAGAACGGGGGCGGCGCAAGCCGCCCCTTTCTAAACTCTTCGCCAGCGTTCCGGGTCAGGCTATGAAGGTGTCCCCTTCCAGCAGAACGCATCCGGCGCCCAGTTTTTGAACCGGTGCGCCTTCGACGTCAATCTCGATGACCGTGGCGATGGGGTCTGGCGGGGTATCCGGTAGGCCAAAGATCACGAGTCGGCTCTCCGTCTGGCGCCATCCCAGTTCCCATCCGTTCATCAGCCGGACACCCCGTACGCGGTTCCGCAGACCGCCGATGGCAAGCTCCTGTCCCGGCCAGTGGAATACGTGGTAGTAGAGTCGGCTTCCCTTCGCCGTGAATGCCCCGGTGAACATCCAGTGCTGCTGGAAGCGGTCGGAGGCGTCATAGATGGCGGGGCCGTACTTCTCAAGCCAGCGTCCGGTTTCCATCAATGTGTCTATGCACGGTTGTGGAACACTGCCGTCCGGGGCGGGCCCGATGTTCAGGAGCAGGTTGCCGCCACCTGCCGCCACCTGGCGCAGCATCGCCACCACCTGCTTGGGGGTCTTGTAGTCGGTGTCCGCCGGAGCGTATCCCCAGCTGCTGTTGAAGGTCATGCACGACTCCCACATCCGTCCTTCCTCCTCGGGCCGGATGTGCTGCTCGGGAGTCCCGAAGTCCTCCGGCAGCAGTGAGCGGTTGTTGATGATGATATCCGGTTGGAGCTGGCGCACCATCGCGTTCATCTTCGCGGACTCCCAGCCCTCCACGTCCAGCGGCCAGGCGACGTCGTACCACATAATGTCCACTTTGCCGTAGTTGGTGCACAACTCCCGGACCTGCCCGTGGATGTAATCCACAAAGCGCCGCCGGGCGGCTTCGTCCGTCTTACAACGAGCTCCGTCCGGGTGGTGCCAGTCCATCAGAGAGTAATAGAAGCCTACTCTGAGCCCTTCGGCCCGGGCGGCTTCCACGTACTCGGCCACCAGATCCCGTCCGGGCCCGCGCCTGGCGGCGTTGTAGTCGGTCAGCTTGCTGTCGAAGAGGCAGAATCCTTCGTGGTGCTTAGTGGTCATCACCATGTAGCGCATCCCTGCCTGCTTCGCGAGCCTGGCCCACTCCCGCTGGCATCCCGGCCGGGGCTTCCAGGTGTCGGCGAGCGGCTCGTACTCCTCCAGCGGAATCCGCTCCCGGTTCATCACCCATTCGTGGCGGCCGAGTTGAGAATACAGTCCCCAGTGCACGAACATCCCGAAACGGGCTTTGCGGAACCACTCCAGCCTTCGGCTGCGGTCCTTTTCTTCGGCGCTCAGGGTTTTGTCGTTGACCATCTTGGCCCTCAGTAATTGTGTAATGCTTCCGGTTTCGGTGAGAGAAAGATGTCATCCTCCCCGTTGGAGGTCGTTGCTTAGGTAAAAATACCTGATTTCGAGGTCTCCCCTTGATTCGGTAGGTCCCGAGGAGTATAAAAGAGCCCACCTAGACCTGTTCACCGGGTCGAGGTCGGGCAAGGAAGCGAAAAGGAGGAAGCAGGAATATGCGCAACTTGTCTCCCGTAGTGCTTGCCAGTCTGGTTCTCGTGCTGGCGTGCGCGGCCGCCCCGGCGATGGCCTCGCCGGGAGATTCGGGGTCTTACCCGAATGTCATTCTCTCGGTGACGGTAGAATCCCAGGGACTGTCTGCCAGATTCGAGGTTCCCGTTGTAGAGCTTCATATCGACAGCCCGACGAAAGCTCACTGGAATCTTCACGACCCGGTCGTGCTGTCCGCAGACTCAACGCCGCTGGCGTCTCTGACCGAGCTCTCCATCAAGTTTGATGTTGACCCCCAGGTTACGCTAGCATTCGCCGTGACCGCGGGCGCCACCGACACCCGATTCACCTTTGCGGCTGGAACGCTCAGCTTCCCCGGGATCCTGAATCCCACCGGGACTGCCACCGCCGCGATGACCCTGACCGATGGCAACGGCAATGGCGCTTATACGCAGGGTCAGTGGATGAAGCCCGGGCCGGTCTCATACCGGGCGGGGACCGATATCGGTCACTTCGTCTACCTTCTGGACAACATGACTGCCGGCCCCAACAACTCGGCGACCGTCTCGGGATTCTTCGCCGGGTCGAAGACGGGTCTGGTGTCGTCCATGGACGCTAAGTTCGACTTCGTTCTGTCTGCCGGTGACATGGCAAGCGGGACCAGCAGCTTCACACTGGTACCCGAGCCGGCCAGCCTGCTGTCTCTTGCGGCGGGTGTGACCGCTTTCGGGGGATTGATGTTCAGGCGTCAGCGCTGAAAGGCCTTTCCGGCGTGTGACCGGTCTCGCACCGGGACCGGAGAGAGCGCGGGGCGGAAATGGGATTTCCGCCCCCTTTTTTGGCATTCCATTGCGTTCGTTTCGCCCTGTTCCCCCTGGCGTGGACTACCTCGCATTCCCCTGACAGGCGGCCGGAAATGAAAAACTGCCCCGTACTTTGGTACCTTTCTGACCATTTTGTATTGCGAGGCAGTTGCGGGTGTGGTATATAAACAGTGCCGGTGTCGCCACCCTGTGGCAAAAG
>CALCJH010000178.1 GCA_937967775.1 uncultured bacterium
CGCTTGCCCTCGATGGAGTGCATCAGAGCCGTCTCCTCGCCGCAGACGAACGCGCCGGCGCCCTTCCGGATCTCCAGATCGAAATCCAGCTTCCCGAAGATGCCCTTGCCCAGCAGCCCGAACTCGCGAGCCTGGTCAATGGCGGTCTGCAGGCGGCTGATGGCCAGCGGGTACTCCGCCCTCACATAGGCATAGCCCTGAGTGGCTCCGATAGCGTACGCCGCGATTGCGAGCCCCTCAATGACGCTGTGGGGATCGCCCTCCAGAATGGAGCGGTCCATAAATGCGCCGGGATCGCCCTCGTCGGCGTTGATGATGACGTATTTCTGATCGGCCTGGACGTTGCGGGCGAACTGCCACTTGCGCCCGGTCGGGAATCCTGCTCCGCCGCGCCCCCGCAGCCCGGAGTCGCTCACAATTTTGATGACCTCCTCCGGGGTCATGTTCAGGGCCTTCTCCAGCGCGGCATACCCGCCGACGGCGATATACTCCTCGATGCTCTCCGGATTGATGACTCCCAGGTTGCGCAGGGCGATGCGCACCTGCTTGGCGAAGAACGGATGCTCGGAGATGGTGGGAATCTCGTGCTCGGAGGGGTCCTTCGGCAGCAGACGCTGCACCACCCGCCCCTTCAGCAGATGCTCCTCCGCGATCTCATCCACATCCTGAGGCTTTAGCTTGACGTAGAACGTGCCCTCGGGGTAAACGATGAGCACCGGCCCCAGGTCGCACGTGCCCACGCACCCGGTGCCGTAGACCGCCACCTCGGTGTTCAGACCCAGCTCCTGGATCTTCGCCTCCAGACGGCGCTGGATCTCCTCCGCGCCGGAAGCCACACATGCCGCTCCCGCGCACACCAGCACGTGGGACCTCTCGATCCGCGGCAGCTTCTGCTCGTTCGTCACCTCTGTCAGTTCCATGGGACCCGTCGTTCTACCTCGCTTCGCCTGATATTCTCAAGTCCGGACGCTTCCCGGAGCCTTTCCCTCTGCGGCCTCGCGGGACCGCCGTCTCAACGCGTGATGACGTAGTCTCCCACCACGTGGCCGTTCACAATATGCTCCGCCACGATCCTGCGGGCCTTCTCCGCGTCGATCTTGCCGTAGCTCACCGTCTCCGATCCCGCGATGGTCACCTCCACAAGCGGCTCCTGCTCGCACAACCCCTTGCAGCCGGTCTGCGTGACCGTCACATCCGTGATCCCGCGCTTGTTCAGTTCGTCCAGCAGGGCGCTCATCGTCTCCCGCGCGCCTGCGGCGATCCCGCAGGTGCCCATCGCCACGGTCACCTTGACGCGCTGCTCACCCTCTCGCACCTTCATCGCCTTGATGGCTTCCTCGCGCACACGCTTCAGGTCTTCAAGCGTCTTCATCCCTGTTGCCCTTTCCTTACGTGCCCTCGTCCGGCCGGGCCGCCTTACGCCCCCTCCGGACAAACCTTAATCCAGTTCCAACGCTCCAGCGATCCCCTCCTGCAGATGCTCCTTCAGCCACTCCGCCACCGGAGGGCTGGACAGAGGCACTCCGTCCAGAGCCGCCTTCACCGTGTCCGAGTCGAACTCGAACTCGCCCTTCTCCGAGCGGACCCGCAGGGTGACCCGCCGGTCCACGTTGCCCGCCGCCAGTGCCCGGATCGTCTCGTGCAGGGCCCCCATGGGAGGGCGGTCAATATGGCTCAGGCCGAACACCGCCTTCACGGTGGTCCCCCCGCCCGGTCTGCTCTGCACATCCAGGCTCCCGCCGGTGGCCTCGCAATTCGCTGCCAACAGCGGCAGTCCCAGTCCCACTCTGCGCTCGGTCCTCGTCGTGACGAACGGATCCTTCACTCCCGCCAGAATCTCCGGCGGCATCCCGCACCCGTCATCCCGGACGGTGACCGTCAGCGTATCCGACTGCCGGTCGGCTTCCACTTCGATACCGATGCGGCTCGCGCCCGCCCGGATGGCGTTTTCCGCAATATCCAGGATGTGCAGTGAGATCTCCCGCATCGGCCGGCCACGTTCGATCTAGCCTTGCCTGTCGCAGGACTCCAGAATTTTGTCCAGTTTTGTTGTGGTCACCGACCCGTGCGTCACGTCGCCGGTCACAATGACCGGCGCAAGGCTGCAGGCCCCCACGCATCGCACGGCCTCCAGAGTGAATCGCCGGTCCGCCGTTGTCTCGCCGGCGTGCACGCCCAGCTTGCGCTCCAGCGACTCCAGGATCTGCTTGGCTCCCCGCACATAGCAGGCGGTTCCCATACACACCTGTATTTTGGTCTTCCCGGGCGGCACCAGGCGGAAGAAGTGATAGAAGCTGGCAACGCCATACACGTCCGCCACGGGTATGCCCAGACCCTTCGCCACAGCCACGATGGCCCATTTCGGAAGCCAGCCGATCAGGTTCTGGACTTCGTCAAGGATCGGGATCAGCGGCCCGGGACGCCCCTGGTTCCGCCGGACGATCTCCAGGACCTGTTCTTCGGTCACCTCTTCCACTGTGCTGCACTGACACGGCATCGTCGAATCTCATTCCTCCAGTCGGCGGCCTTCCCGGCCGCAGAGTGCCAACCTGATCTCCTCCACCGTCCTCTTCTCGAGCCACGCCTCCGTCCACACCTCCCCGATCTGGCTCAGGCAGTGCGCGTCCGAAGACCTCACGAGGCCTAGTCCGGCCAGCTGCGGATACCGCGCGCGCGCTTCACCGGGCGTCAACGCCGCCGATATCTCCACCCCTTCCAGGTCCAGCCCCTCCGGGATGAGACCCAGCACCCCGATCAATCCCGCGAACGT
>CALCJH010000179.1 GCA_937967775.1 uncultured bacterium
CGCGAGGGGCGCAACGAAGAGGCTGTGGCCGCCTATGAGGAAGCGTACCGCCGGGACTCCAGGATGACGTCCGCTCTGGCGAGGGCTGCAGAAACCCGGATGAAAATGGGCAAGCCGGAGGAGGCGCGAGACACCTATCTACGCCTGGCAAGGGTGGCTCCGGCCGCTTCCGAAGCCCTGATGAAGCTGAAGGACATCTACTCGGCTGAGGGCAAGGCTGACGAGTACCGGGCGCTGGTCCTGGAGCTCTGCCAGAGCCAGCCGCAGGTTGGACCCCGGCCCTATTTTGCCCTGCTTGAGGCCTATGCGGAAGCCGGGAAGGCCGAGGAAGCGCTTCAACATATCCGCGAGTTCCGCAAGACCGACGACTCTGCTCAGCTGGAGCAGCTTGAGGGACGCGCTCTGAGATTGTCCGGGAAGAATGTCGAGGCGGTGCGGTTCCTCAGCCAGCTTTTCAACCGCAATATGAACGACCCCTACGTCAACAGAGAACTGGGGCTGGCTTACGGCGCGGTGGGCAACAGGGAACGGGCGAGGGCTCATCTGAACCGGGCATCCGGAATGATGCCGTTCGACGCGGAAACGCAGGTCGCCCTGGGCAAGCTTTCTGAGGAGGACGGCCAGAAAGACCAGGCGGTGGATCACTACCGGCGCGCCTTGCAGTTCGATCCGGATAATGCAGAGGCCCGGACGGCGCTGGACCGCCTGCAGCCTCCTGCGGCTGTAGGCACAGAGGCCGGGCAGCCTGCTGCCGGCGGGTCTGATGCGCAGCCTGCCCCGCAGAATGCTCCCGCTCCCGGCCCGCCGTACGCCCTGCCCGGCGAGCATTCAGCGCCGCCGGAACCGCTGCCCGCGCCGGTGGATGCGCTGCCGGCTCCAGCGGAGCAGGGGCAGGAAGAGCAGACCGCTCCATTGAACCAACCTCCGGCAGAGCAGCCTGCCCCGGCGGTGCCCGCCGGGGAGCAGCCTCAGCCCGAGACCTCCGCCCCGTGAGTGGCGGCTGCGGGACGTAAAGATGCAGGAACCTCCGCACAGCAGCACAGCGACAGTGGAACCGGCCGTGGATACCGTGCTGGAGATGCGCGGCATCAGCAAAAGCTATCCTGGTGTTCAGGCCTTGAGTGGCGTGTCCTTCGATGTCCGCCGGGGCGAGGTGCACGCCCTGGTGGGGGAGAACGGCGCCGGAAAGTCCACGCTGATGAAGATCCTGGCCGGGGCCGAGACGAAAGACACCGGCGAGATCCTTCTTGACGGGGAGCGTGCGGAGATTGATTCCCCCCAGCGGGCGATGGATCTGGGCATCAGCATCATCTATCAGGAGTTCAACCTGGTGCCCTATCTGAGCGCCGCAGAGAACATATTCCTGGGCCGCGAGCCCCGCGCGCGCATCCCGGGGTTTGTGGACTTCCGCACCATGCACGCCGAGGCGCAGAAGCTGATTGATGACCTCGGCGTCCGCCTGGATATCCGGCTGCCCGTCAACCGTCTTTCCGTTGCGCAGCAGCAAATGGTGGAGGTGGCCAAGGCGACCTCCCGCAAAGCCCGCGTCATCGCCATGGATGAACCCTCGGCCACCCTTACCGAGCACGAGCTGGCCCATCTTTTCGATTTGATCCGGCGTCTGAAGGAGCAGGGAGTCGCCATCATCTACATATCGCACCGGCTGGAGGAGATCTTCTCCATCGCGGATCGCGTGACGGTTCTGCGGGATGGTCAGGTGGTCGGGACACGGCCTGTGCAGGAGCTGGACCGGGAATCGGTCATCCGGATGATGGTGGGCCGGGAGATCCGCGACCAGATCCCCAAAGTCGCTGTCCAGCCCGGACCGGTGGTGCTGGAGCTGCGAGGTGTCACCCGCAAAGGGGCTCTTGAGGACATCTCGTTCCAGGTGCGTGCTGGCGAGGTGGTGGGGCTTGCCGGCCTGGTGGGAGCCGGCCGGACGGAGGTGGCGCGTGTCATCTTCGGGGCGGACGAAATGGACTCCGGCGAGGTGCTGCTGGAGGGAAAGCCACTGAAGGTTCGCGGCCCCCGCGACGCCATTGACGCGGGGATCGGGCTGGTCACCGAGGACCGCAAGGCGCAGGGGCTCATTCTGGGCATGACCATCCGGGAGAACATCACACTGGCGAATCTGGACGCTGTGTGCCGGTTGTTCTTCATCCGTCAAGGTGTGGAGCGGGCGGTGGCGGCGAAGTTCGTGGAGGATCTGCGCATCCGCACTCCCGGAGTGGAGCAAAGGGCCCAGAACCTCTCGGGCGGCAATCAGCAGAAGGTCGTCCTGGCGAAGTGGCTGTTCACGGATTCGAAGGTCCTCATCTTCGATGAGCCGACGCGCGGGATAGACGTGGGCTCCAAGGTGGAGATCTATCAGCTTATGAACCGGCTGGCTGCGGAGGGAAAGGCCATTCTGATGATCTCCTCGGAGCTTCCCGAGGTGCTGGGGATGAGCGACCGCATCATTGTGATGCACGAAGGCCGGGTGGCTGGAGAGCTTTCGCGCGAGGAAGCGACGCAGGAGAAGATCATGCACCTCGCGACCGGCGGGCAGTGAGAGCGCCGGTGCCTGGCGCCTCCGTTGCATCCGGCAGGGGGATGCGGCGGTGATCGAGGATCTGAAAGAGCTCTGGCGCTACCGCGATCTGGTGCGGTCGCTGGTGCTTCGCGACCTGGCGGTGCGCTACAAGAACAGCGTGCTGGGCTTCTTCTGGTCGCTGGCCAATCCTCTGGTGCAAGTTGCCACCATCACCATCGTCTTCAAGTATGTCCTGAACATCGGC
>CALCJH010000180.1 GCA_937967775.1 uncultured bacterium
CGCCTCCCGGGTTCCGGCCGGCGCACCTGCGCGCGGCGGTGGAGGCAGGCAAGCACGTCTTCATGGAGAAACCGGTGGCGGTGGACGCCCCGGGCATCCGATCTGTGCTGGAGTCCTCCGAGATCGCGCGGAAAAAGAACCTGGGCATCGTCGCGGGAACGCAGCGCAGGCACCAGAACAGCTACCGCGCCACGATGGAGCGCATCCACGCGGGGGACATCGGCGAGATCGTGGCAGCTCAGTGCTACTGGAACCAGGGCGGGCTCTGGATGCACGAGCGGCGGCCCGAGTGGACGGACATGGAGTGGCAGCTGCGCAACTGGCTCTATTTCACCTGGCTGTCAGGCGACCACATTGTGGAGCAGCACGTCCACAACATTGACGTCATCAACTGGGCCATGCAGGCCCACCCCGAGAAGGCCATGGGCATGGGCGGCCGTCAGGTGCGCACCGACCCGGCATACGGTCATATCTACGATCATTTCTGCATCGAGTTCGAGTATCCCAACGGAGCGCGCGTCATGAGTATGTGCCGCCAGATTGACGGGTGCGCGAACAACGTCTCCGAACGCGTGGTCGGCACGCGAGGCACATCAAACTGCAGCGGGATGATCCGGGGCGCCGTCGAGTGGAAATACGAGGGACCGAACAATAGTCCTTATGACGACGAGCACAAGGATCTGATCCTCAGCATCAAGGAAGGGCAGCCGCTGAACGAGGGGGTTCAGATCGCGGAGAGCTGCCTGAGCGCCATCATGGGCCGGATGGCCGCCTACACTGGCCAGGTCATCACCTGGGAGCAGGCGCTGAACTCCCAGGAAGATCTGATGCCGCCGAAGCTGGAGTTCGGTCCGCTTCCGGTGCCGCCCGTGGCGATGCCGGGGAAGACGCAGTTTGTCTAGAGTCTAGAGTCCAGGGATCGCAGGCGGGAAGGCGGAGCGCCGCAAGCGTTCCTGCATGCAGGAGGGAAGCCGCAATGCTCATTTACGGCATAGACTTCAGCGGCGCCAGGGATGCCGGTGAAGGCATCTGGGTGGCAGCCGGAAAGACACGCCTGGGGCACCTGCGGATAGACTATCTCGCCCCCGCCCGCGATCTGCCCGGCTCCTCTCCGGCGCGTGAGGACAGCCTGCGATCGGTGACCTATCTCATCGCGGGCTCCCGAGCCTGCAAGGCCGGGCTGGACTTCCCCTTCAGCCTGCCTTCGGAGTTGGTCGGGGATGACTGGGCGCAGTGGGCCCTCTCCCTGGGAGAGCGCTTCCCCGACGCGGAATCCTTCCGGGACTGGTGCCGCCAGACTTCCGGGGGCCAGGAGAAGTTGCGCCGCACCGACATCGAGGCAGGTGCGCCGATGTGCGCCTGGAATCTCCGTGTCTACCGTCAGACCTATTACGGGATCCGCGACGTCCTTGCTCCGCTGGTCCGCGCCGGCCTGGCGCGCATCATTCCCATGCAGGAACCAGACCGGCGCAAGCCCCAGATCTACGAAGTCTGCCCTGCCTCCACCCTGAAGGCGGCGGGGCTGTATATTTCGTATAAAGAGACTGGCCCGGCGGACCGCGTAAGCCGGCGGGAGGCGCGGCGGATCATCCTGGAGTGGCTGGAAAAATACTGCCGGGTGCGCTTCGCGTCACCGGAGCTGCGGCGGCGGGCTCTGGACGACGGCGCGGGCAACGCCCTGGATGCCGTGCTGTGTGCTTACGCCACGGGCCGGGCGTGGCCGAAACTGTCCGCCGATCCCTTGGAAAGAGTGGAAGGCCGGGTCTACTTTTGAGGTAAACGCTTTTTCGGAGCACCGACCTATCGAGGATAAGCGAAGGAGGTCTTTCGTGAGCATAAGCAGACGTGAGTTTCTGGCAGGAGGAGCTGTGGCCGGAGCCGGACTGATGGCAGGACTGCCCGCAACCGCAGCCGAGGAAGCGAAAAAGGAGCCGAAAGCCGTGCTGAAGATATCCAGCCAGGAGGGAGTCATCCCCGGAAGGGACCTTCCTGAGAAGCTGGCCAAAATGGACGCCTGGGGAATCGAAGGGCTGGAGGTAGGTGGTGGCGGCCTCCCGGGCCGAGTGACCGAGATCCAGAATGCCCTGAAAAACTCGAACGTCCGGGTGAGCGCTATCTGCGCCGGATTCCGGGGAGTGCCCATCTCGCACGACGAGGCGGTACGGAAGGAGTTCGTCGCAAGCGCCAAGGAGATCCTGGCGGCAGCAGGCGAGCTTGGCTCAACGGGCCTGATCGTGGTGCCGGCGTTCAACGGGCAGACCGAGCTGGGACACGTTGAGGGCAGAAAGGTGCTTGTGGACCTCCTGCCGGAGCTGGGCGAGTTCGCCGTACAGCACAAGACCCGCATTCTGCTGGAGCCCCTGAACAGAGGGGAAGCCTGGTTCCTGCGGCTTCTGGCGGACGCCGCGGCGATCTGCCGCGATGTGGGTCATGCCGGCGTTATGATGATGGGCGATTTCTACCATATGGCGAAGGAGGAGACCAGCGACCTGGGCGCATTTATCTCGGCCGGGAAGTATCTCCACCACGTGCACCTTGCCTCCCGCACCCGGAAGCTCCCCGGACAGGACGAACGCTCGTTCGTGGAGGGGTTCAAGGGGCTGAAAATGATCGGCTACCAGGACTACTGCAGCTTCGAATGCGGTGTGGAGGGGGACCGGGACGTGGAGATTCCGAAGTCCGTCAAGTTCCTCCGAGAGCAGTGGGAAATGGCGCAGGTGTGAGCGGCCACCCCGACTATCCGGCCGCAATGCTGTGGGAGTTCGTCCGCCGCTCTTACCTTGCGGCGGACGGACTCTGGTTTTTGAGGTGCGAGGAGGAGCTTGGCTACGGGGAAGCCCTCCGGCTGGACGAGCTTGTCTGGCGGACGATGCCGCGTCTGCAGGCGCGCCGGGCGCGGGAGCTGCTGGGGCTGGACGGAAATGGGCTGGAACCGCTTTTGCAGGCTCTCGGACTGAAGCTCACGGCGGAGGGACATCGCTTCGGGGCTTCGCTGACGGACGGCGAGTTGTGCATCGAGGTGACGGAGTGTCCGTGGCTGGAAGCGATCCGCCGGAGCGGGCGGGACGCAATAGCCGGGGACATCTGTGGACGCATCTGCGAACCTGAGATGGCACTGTGGGCGGAGCAGTTCGGCTGCGCCGGATGCGTGTTCACCTCACGCCTCAGTGAGGGCGCACCCTGTTGCCGGTTGGCGTTCCGGAAAGGCTAGGTTCCGGTGCTTCAGTCCCCACGTTCTTTTCACAGAGGCTCCCGGCGGGCGTTCACACTCATCGAGCTGCTGGTGGTGATCGCCATCATCGCCATACTGGCGGCGGTGCTGTTCCCTGTGTTCGCCCGCGCGCGGGAAAAGGCGCGTGAGACGGCCTGTCTGAACAACCTGAAACAGCTGGGGACGGCGTTCCTGATGTATGCCGACGACCACAAGGGCCGTTTGGCGCCCTCCACGGCCTACTTCAACAACTTCCGGGGAAGCTGGGAACCGGGAGTCATCATCACGTACACGAAGGACCGCAAGATAGACCAGTGTCCGTCTCTGACCCGGCAGGAGCGTGAGGCCCCGCCCCCGTGGAGCTACAGCATCAACGGCTACATGATCTATATGGGCGCAGGGGGCTACTTCGATAGGACCACGCCTTCGCCGCTACGCGATCAGGGGATGCCGATGTCCGCCTACGCCGACCCCTCGCGCACAGTCTACCTGGTGGACGAAAGAAAGGTGCGGCAGGGAGACCAGGATCCGATTCTCAACGACCCGAATTTCGTTGACCGGGACAAGACCACGGACCGTCACAGCGGAAAGGCAACCGGATTCTTTCTGGACGGGCACGTGGGAATGCTCCCAGGCGGCGCGCAGTGGGACAGTGCCCGCTGGCCGTGGCCGGACAACACGCTGATCTTCATCGGACCACCCGTGAGGTAAAAGTGGAGGCACAATTGCCCGCGCATCTGGTTGATTGCCACACCCACGCCTTCCCCGAAAAAGTGGCGGAGAAGGCGCAGGGATCGCTCGCCCGTGATTACGGGCGGGAACCTTACTATGACGCCACGGTGGGAGGGCTGGTTCAGATCATGGACCGGGCGGGTGTGGATGTGTCGGTGATCCTGCCCGTAGCCATGAGGGCTGATCAGGTGCGGTCCATCAACGACTGGGCGGCACGCACGGCCTCGGAGCGCGTGATTGTCTTCGGCAGCCTGCATCCAGATTACGAGGCGATTGAGGAAGAGGTCGAACGGATGCTCTCGATGGGCATCCAGGGGATCAAGCTGCAACCCGGATGGCAGGGGTTCGCTCCCGATGAAGAGCGCATGGACCGGATCTACCGGGCCTGCGAGGGACGTTTGATCATCTGTTTCCACTGCGGAGGAGAGCTGCGGCAGGACATCCCGCTGCTTTCAACGCCGGAGACACTGGCCAGAGTGCGGGAAAGGTTCCCGGGACTCACAATGATCGCCGCCCATATGGGCGGATTCCTGATGTGGGACCGCGCCGAGGAGCTGCTCATCGGGGGCGATCTCTATCTGGACATCTCCTTTTGCGGGCCGGAGTATATGCCCGGAGAGGAGCTGGCACGCCTGATCCGGAAGCACGGCACGGACCGCGTTCTGTTCGGCAGCGACGGGCCGGCCGGCAGCGTACTAGCGCAGAAGGAGCACCTCCTCTCGCTTCCACTCGAGCCGGAGGAGCTGGAGCTGGTGGCCTGGAAAAATGCCGCGCGGCTGCTGGGCCTGGACAGCCTGAGCTGAGGCTGGGCTTTCCGGGAGCCCGTCTGATTAGAGGATGGACCGGCCCACCGCCTCAGCCACAGCCCGCAGATCATCCGCAAGCCGATGGAACGTCTCGGGCCGGAGCGCCTGCGGTCCGTCACAGAGCGCCGCGGCAGGATCGGGATGCACCTCCACCATAATCCCGTCTGCGCCCACCGCCACCCCCGCCCGCGCAAGGGCCGAAACATAGCGCCAGTCGCCGGCCGCGTGCGAGGGATCCACCACGACCGGCAGGTGGCTGAGGTGCTTGGCGACCTGCACGGCAGCAACGTCCAGCGTGTAGCGCGTGTAGGTGCGGTCCACGGGGTGCACCCCCCGTTCGCAGAGCACAACGTTAGGGTTGTCCTGGCAGAGGATGTATTCGGCTGAGAGCAGCCACTCGTCAATGGTAGCCACGGGACCCCGCTTCAGCAGGACGGGCTTGCCCGAGCGCCCTACAGCCATCAGCAAGCGGAAGTTCTGCATGTTGCGGGCACCGATCTGCAGGATGTCCACCTCCGCGCATTTCTCCACGTCACCTTCGTCCATCACCTCGCAGATGGTCAGCAATCCTTCGGCGCGGGCCGCATCCACCAGAAGGCGGACGCCTTCCTCCCCCAGCCCCTGGAAAGAATAGGGCGAAGTGCGCGGCTTGAAGGGGCCTCCGCGCATGATGCGCGCCCCACCTTCCCGGACAGCGCGGGCGGCTCTGGCCATCTGATCGGGGTTCTCCACCGCGCAAGGTCCGGCGATCAGCACCACCTCCCGTCCACCAATGCGCACGCCGGAGCATTCCACCACCGTATCCGTGGGGTGGAATTCGCGGCTGGCCAGCTTGTAGGCGCGGCTGACCTGCGTGACCCGGTCCACGCCCGGAAGGGCGGACAGACGTTCGGTCAGCACAGGGCGCAGATCGGGCGGGATGGCGCTGGCCACCCCCACGGCCACCCGGTCGCCTCCGGGAATCTCGACGGCCTTCATGCCGCTTTGCTGGATGACCTCGCACACCGCACGGATCTCTTCGCGCGTTGCGCCGGACTGCATGGCGACGATCATCTGCTGACGACTCTCCCTCCGCTCGGAATGACCCGCTCAGGGTCCGTCAAGAGTTTGTTCCACACTGTGGGCGTGGTCTCCCTGCGCCCGCAGAGCGTGGCTCGTAGACGCAGTAAGGCTCCTCACCCAGATAGTCTCCCGTCTCCCCGAATGCCCTCGCGCGGCATCCTCCGCAGACTCCCCGGAACTCACAGACGCCACACTTGCCCTTCAGGCAATCGTAATCGCGCAACTGCCGGAACACAGGGGCCTGCCGCCAGATGTCCGCAAAGCGCTGGATACGGACATTCCCCGCGCTGACGGGAAGATACCCGCAGGGATACACATCCCCACGGTGTGAGACGAAGCACACGGCCGTGCCGGCCAGGCAGCCGCGGGTCACGGCGTCCATCCCGTGCGTCTCTCTCGTGACCCGGACACCCTCCTGCGCCGCCCTCTGACGCAGGATGCGGTAGTAATGGGGCGCGCAGGTCGCCTTGAGACTGATGGAGACCCGCCGGGAAGCGTCATAGAACCAGTTCAGGATGTCTTCGTACTCCTGCGGGGAGATTTGCTCTTCTTCGGAGATCTCCAGACCGCACCCCACCGGCACCAGAAGGAACAGATGAAACGCCACCGCCCCCAGCCGCACAGCCAGATCCAGAATCTGAGGCAGGTGATCCTTGTTGTGATTGGCCACCGAAGTGTTCACCTGGAACGGCACTCCGGCGCTACGGAACGCCGCGATACCCCGAAGTGCAGCCTCGAAAGAGCCGGGCATCTGACGGAAAGTGTCGTGTGTCTGCGGGTCCGGGCCGTCCAGGGAGACGCTGGCGCGCTCCACACCGGCCTGTTTTGCGCGGAGCGCCACCTCCTCCGTGACCATCGTTCCGTTGGTGGCGAGGGCCACCTTCAGCCCCCGGTCCGCGGCATAGCGTGAGATGTGGAAGATGTCGTCCCGCACCAGCGGCTCGCCTCCCGAGAGCACCAGAATGGGCGCACTCACCTCCCGGATGGCCTCGATCATGGCCAACGCCTCCTCCGTGGAAAGATCATCAGGAGACGCGAAATCCGTGGCCGAGGCGCGGCAATGGATACACTTGAGGTTGCAGGCCGCCGTTGTTTCCCAGAAGATCAGGCGCGGCAGGAAACGCTCTTCCGATGGCGATGCGGAATGCGAAGCATTAGAACGGGGATGGCCGGTCATTGGGTCTCCTCTTTCCTGAGACTCAGTATAACCGCCTGCGCCTGCGTCTCGCGACAGGCAGGGAGAGTATCGCGCGGCGGGGAACCAGAGCGCAGGGAAAGCCGGATGGGAGGAACGGCAAGAGATGTCCCCTTCGACGTTTGAGATCCTGGCGGCGTTTTCGATCCTGACCCTCGCTCTTGCTGAAGGCGAGCCGGCTTCTTCCGGCGCCGTTCTCCCCGGAGGAACGGATCCGAGGGAAGAGGCGCGCAGGGAGATGGTGGAACGGATGGACCGTCACAACCTGCGCCTGAAGACCTCCGCTGTAATCGAGACATCCGCCCATCTGCTGCGCCCGCCGCCCGGAGGACTGCCGCCGGGGGCCGAAGTGGCGGCCGTCCCCCCGCGCATTGAGCTGGCCATCATCCCCCTGGAGCCCCGTTTTCTCAACCGGCAGCCGTCTCCGGATATGCACGTGGGCGTCTGGAGCACGTGGGGACAGGGATTCTACGACGCAGCCACCGCCCGCTACTACGGCTCGGTGGGCAACCATGTCTTCTACGACGCACGCATCCACCTGGTGGAGTATGATACCCGGAGCAAGATCATCCGCCTGCTGCCGGAGATCAATGCCCTGATGGGACGCTTGCCCGGAGACTTCGGCGACGGGAAGATCCACGGACATCTGGACCTGTGGAACAACAGGCAACTCTGGTTCTGCACCTACTGGTGCGCATACCCCGAACCCTCGAAGGAGCAGTTCGAAAGCGGCTACGACGGAGGGCACCTGCTTTCCTGGGACCTGGACAAGGAGAAGCTGACAGACTACGGAGCGCCGCTCAAGCGCGCAAGCTGGCCATACCACCGGGTGGACGCGGCGCGGGGGCTGCTTTTCGCGGTGGGGGCGCTGGGAGAGTTCATCTGCTACGACCTGAAGGAGCAGCGGCTGCGGTTCGGTGGCTTTCCTCCTGAGGGGATCCGGTGGAGCGACCGCTGTATGGTGCTGGACGACGCGACGGGCTGCGTCTATTCCTCGAACGACACTCCTCGCGACCCCGAGGCGCACCTGATCCGCTACGATCCGCGCGCCAACCGGTTCACCCGTCTGGAGAGCCGCGTGCCTCCTGACGAGGACGATGGGACTTCCCGGCAGATCCGCGCTCACTCGCGGGGCCGGCTGCCGGATGGCAGCATCCTGTGTATCACCCGCGGGGGACAGATGTTCCGCTTCTGGCCGGACCAAGACCGGGTGGAAAGCCTGGGCAAATGCTGGCCCGCCCCCAACGCGGAGCTTTACACTACGAGTGTCGCGGTCAGTCCGGACGGCCGCTTCGCGTATTACGTGCCCGCAGCCCACGGACGCGCGCACCGGTTGGGAACACCCGTGGTGCAATACGAACTGCGCACCGGGAGGCGCAAAGCGCTGGCGTTCCTGCATCCTTTCCTTTACGAGCGCTACGGCTATACGGCCTCGGGCACATACTCCGTGGACATCACTCCAGACGGGAAACGCCTGCTGATGTGGTTCAACGGAGCGTTCAAAGACCTCTCAACGGATATGGAGGACGTGTTCGGAGATCCGTCCATCGTCGTGCTGGACATCCCGGAAGAAGAGCGCCGCTGAAGACCTTCCGCCTAGCGGACCCCTAGCCTGCGGTCCAGGGCTCGCAGGAAGGGGACGGACTCGATAAGCGCGGAAAGTGAGCGCCGCTCCGCATAGACGTGGACCGCGATGAGAAGACCCAGGCAGACCACCCTCGCCCACAGCGGCCAGAGCAGGCAGACGCCCAGTCCCAGCAAGCCGCCCAGCGGATTTGCGCCCCCGTCACCCAAAATCCGCCGCCCCCGCGAGTCACCCGGCAGCAGGACCACTAGGGAGGCAGCGGCAGGAAGAGTCAGCAGCGCATAGTCCCGGACGACAGGCGGTCCCGGCAGGGCAGCGGCCAGTCCCACCCCGCACAAAGCAGCCCAGAGAAACAGAAAGGTCCAGCCCGCGCGTCCCGGGCGCAGATCCAGCAGGTTGATAAAGTTCGCGGAAAGGGCGATCAGCAGGCCATCCAGGACAACCAGGTGCGGCGCGGCCGTTCCCTCTCCCAGGAGCCAAGCTGCCCACAGGCTGGCGAGACCTCCCCCGGCTGCCTTGAGAAGGCCGGTGGTCACCCTGCCCTGGCGCACAAGTGTACGCAGATGCCCCCCGA
>CALCJH010000181.1 GCA_937967775.1 uncultured bacterium
ATTACGGTCTTCTTCCCGTAGTTGGCGCCGGGCACCACGCCCACCCCGCCGACGAGCCCCGAGCAGAGCTCCGAGACGATGTCCCCGTACAGATTCTCCATCAGGAGGACGTCGAAGCGGGTGGGATCCACCACGAGCTGCATGCAGACGTTGTCGATGATCAGCTCGTTGTATTCAATGTCGCCGTACTCCCGGGCCACCTTGCGGGCGCACTCCAGGAACAGCCCGTCTGTCAGCTTCATGATGTTGGCCTTGTGGACGGCGGTCACTTTCCGGCGGCCGTGAGCACGGGCATACTCGAACGCGAAGCGGGCGATCCGGGTGGATGCCTTTTCCGTGCAGATCTTCAGCGACTCGGCCACACCCGGTACCACCAGGTGTTCCAGCGCGGAGTAAAGCCCCTCGGTGTTCTCCCGCACCACCACGATGTCTACGTTCTCGAAGCGGGACTTCACCCCGGGGAGGCTCCGCACCGGGCGAAGCGAAGCGTAGAGGTCCAGTCCTTTTCTCAGCGTCACGTTCGGGCTAGGAAAACCGCCGCCTATGGGAGTGGACGCCGGACCCTTCAGAGCCACGCCCAGCTCCTTGATGCGGTCCAACACCTCGTCCGGTACCGGTTTGCCGTGCTTTGAAAACGCCGCCGCTCCGACCTCCAGCGGCTCCCAATCTATTTCGACTCCCAGGCTTTCGATGACCCGGACAGCCGCTTCCGTGACCTCCGGACCGATCCCGTCCCCCGGGATCAGCGCTATCCGCTTTGCCAACTGCTCTTGTTCCTCCAGCCTCTCAGGTCTTCTCGTCCGTCACGTCTTCGATGATGGGGATCACAGGTGCCACCGGCGGTGCGACGGGCTGCGCCGGTTCCGCGGGCTCGCCTGCGGCGGGCGGCTCCGGTGCGGGGAGACTCACAGGCTCTAAGGCCGCGCCAGGCTCTGCAGTCGCGGCGGCGGCCGGCAGCGATGGACTGGCGGTCTCCCCGGTTGTCACGGGAGGGACCGCTTCTCCCGCAGTCAGAAAATCCGGCGCGGGAGCCTCTATAGCATACTCCCACCGCACCGCCGCGTTGACGATATGCCCGGCGGGAAGCTCAAGGTGCTTCCCTTTAACGAACAGGCCTCCCACAGCGCCGATAGGTCCGAGTACGGCTACTCCTCCCACCGCTGCCCCGGCGGCGTAGCCCACGCGCTGCAGCTTTTCGCGGTCCCACGGCATGAGGTCTATCATCTTGCCGTCCACCGCGCGCACGCTGCCAAACTGCAGTGAGATGCGGCCGCTACGTCCAAAACTGCCCGGCCTTCCGACATCGGTGATGATGGCCTCCACACGTTCCCCTTTGCGGATGACCAGCCGTGTCCCCACCCAGACATCCTCCGTTAGAGTGAAGGCCACCCGGTCGCCTTCCGCAGCCTCACGGGTTGTCAGGGGTACTTCCAAAGCAAGAGGCACCACTGTTCCCTGGGGAAGACGCACCAGGTCTGCCGCCTCTACGGCAGACGGAAACAACAGAGCTGCCATAATCGCAAGCACCCTTGCTCCGGTCATACTGAGAACTCCTTTCCTTCCGCCGGGCTCTCCGACCTTCAGCGGTCGGCCAGTTGCTGATCCTGCGGCTCAGCCGACAGCTTCCAACGCAGCCCGGCCACCTCCAGCAGAGGCTGCAGCTCCACTGTTCCTTCAAGTGCACCGGCCTGCACTTGCCAGCCGGTGCGTCCATCCTGGTGGCGGGCCACCCGCAGCCCGAACAGCGACCGTCCCTGCGGGCCGGAATAGATCAGAATGGTCTCCCCCGTCTGGCCGTCCACCCGCCGGAGAACGCGGTTCATTCCGCGATTCGCCGGGATGCGTGTATAGAACCCGATGATCTGCTGGGGATCAGCGCTGCCCGCAACACTCATCTGCACGAAATTCACCTGCCGCACCCCTTCCAAAGCCCGCAAAATGTTCTGCAGCACGGTTTCGCGCCACTGAGCCGGCGTTTGCTTGAGCATGCTCCGGGCCAGCTCCGTGGCATACGGAAGCAGATCATCCGAGGTGAGCGTCAGCTCAACTTCGACACTTCCTCCGGGATAATAGGGGATGGGTGGAGGAGTGGAAGCAGCGACAGGCTGCGGCGTCGCTGCGGTGGCCGCGACGGCAAGCGGCGTGAGCAACGCGGCCAGCATCAGACCCGTCAACAGGCTTTTCAACGGCTCGGCACCTCCTTCACAGCGCTTTGCGGCCCGCCCGGCGGACGGGCCGCTATATTCTACCCCTCAGGCAGGTCGGCGACAACGAGCAGATGTCCCTCAGGACGCGGTCTCCGGCAGTTCCGATGTGCAGTGCGGACAGCGTCGCGCTGCCAGAGGAATGGACGAGCAGCAGAAGGGACACTCCTTCTGTGTCGCTTCCTGCGCCGCCGCTCGCCGGATTTTGTTGGTCGCCTTCACCACCAGAAAAACCGCCCAAGCGATGATGAGGAAGCTGATGATGGAGTTCAGGAACAGCCCGTAGTTCAGTGTGGGCGCTCCCGCCGCGCGTGCCGCCGCCAGTGACTCATACCCCTTGCCCGACAGGTCTATGAACAGGTTGGCAAAGTCCGCCTTGCCGAGCAGAAGGCCGATGGGCGGCATGAGAACGTCCTCGACAAACGAGTTGACGATCTTCCCGAACGCCGCTCCGATGACGATTCCCACCGCCAGATCCACCACATTGCCGCAAGCGATGAAGTCCCGGAATTCCTTGAACATTTCTGGCCGCCCCTTTCTCCCCAGCAAAGTTCTCTTCGCCGGAACGATTCCCGTGATTGTTCTTCTCCGATGTTCTTCCCGCAATCCTGCCTTCCGGCGATAGGATGCGAGCGGCAGGAAAGAAGGCCGGAGATGGAGAAGCAAGTCCCTGCTACGGCCGGCTCCCTCCGGCGCGGGACCGGCCCGCCGGAGGTAACCCTGTGATGGCTTCTCAGGACGTTTCCGGGGGCACAGGCGGCAGCCCCCTCGTTGTGTGCCTTGCTGACGAGCCCGCCCCGAACGCGGGCCGGACATCGGCCTATCATTCCTACCTCATCGAGATCCTGCAGCACGCAGGACTGTTCTTTTCCACCGTGCCACCCGCAGACCTCCCATCGGCTCTGCCGGATGCGTCCATCCTCGTGACCTGCGGCGAGGCAACTCCGCCGGATGGTGTGCGTGAGGAGATCCGCGAATGGGTTCTGGGCGGCGGAAGCTGGATCAGCATCGCCGGACTCTGGAACCTGGAGGATCTGTTCGGCGTCCGTCCCCGGCCTGCCGTCACGCAGTCCTTCTTCGCAGCCGGTGCGGTCTCTATGGGAGAAGGCTACCTGGAGCCTGTGGATAAAGCGCATCCCGTGACCGCAGCCTTGAACGGCCCGCTCCATTTCTTCAACGGACGAGCGGTGGAAGAAGCCGGTTGCCGGGTGCTCGCCCACGCGCTCGACGCCCATTGCAAAGGGGTAACGGGGCCGGCACTCACCGATAACCGTGCCGGATCCGGGCGCTGTCTGCTGATCGCGCCGGATCTGACCGGCACGGTAGTGCGCATCCAGCAGGGGGTGGCTATCACCCGCGACGCAGTTCCGGCGCCAGACGGCTCGGCTCCGGTCTCGGACGGCGTGCTGAAGAGCGATGACGGTCTGGTGCTGGACTGGGACTTCGACCGTGACGAGATCCTCGGCGTCCGCGGGTTGCACGCTTTTCTTCGGCCGGTAGCCGACCTGTGGCGTGACCTGCTCATCCGCGCCATCCTGGACTGCGCCGCCGCTTCAGAAGTCGCACTTCCACTTGTGTGGTTCCATCCGGAGGGACGGGAGGCTGTGGCACATATGTCTAACGACACGGATCTGAGCGATCCAGACTGCGCGGAGGAGATGCTGAAAACGCTGGCGGAAGCGGGCATCCGCAGCACGTGGTGCAACATTCTGCCGCCCTATCCGGCCGGCATCATCGAGGCTATGAAGCAGGCCGGCCACGAGGCGGCCATGCATTACGATGCCATCTCGGAGGGCCGCGGCTGGAGCAGGGAGGAGTTCATGCAGCAGCACTCCGACATCAGCCGGGCTCTGGGCGAAGCGCCTGTCAGCAACAAGAACCACTATCTGCGGTGGGAGGGCGATACGGAGTTCTTCGAGTGGCTGGCGGCGGCAGGCGTCACGCTGGACCAGAGCAAGGGGGCGTCCAAAACCGGGGTGGCCGGTTTCAACTTCGGCACCTGCCATCCCTACTTCCCGGTGGCGCCGGACGGGCATCTGCTGGATGTGCTGGAGCTGACGACTCCCACGCAAGACTTGGTGGTATTCGCCCCGGAGGAGCTGGTTGACGCCCTGATCCCCCGCGTCCGGGATGTCTACGGGGTGCTGCATCTGCTGTTCCATCCCGCTCACATCAAAAAGCCGCCCGTCCGTCAGGCGGTGCTTTCGGCCGTGCGGAAGGCACGGGAGGCTGGCATGGAGTGGTTCACTGCGGCCGAGATCTCCCGGTGGGAGTGCGCCAGGCGGCAGGTCCGGTGGAGCGCGTACGCAAGGGAGGTTGACAGGGTCTCTGTCCAGGTCGCCGCAGGTGGTGCGCCCCTTGCCCGTGCCGCGCTGATGTGGCTGGCTCCCTCTGTCGGAGAAGCCCTTCTGGACGGCGAACCCTGTGCGAGCTTCGTGACGGAGCGGTGGGGGCGCCGCTTCGCGGGGTGCATTGTGGACCTGAAGCCCGGACGTCCGGTGCGCTTCCAGCTGCGTGGATGAAAGGAGGCGTGCAATGCCGCCTGCGCCGACTGACACCAATATCAACACTGACCCCTCGCAGATCCCGGCCATCGCCGGAGGCGAGCCGCTCTGCCGCGACGGCTTCCAGCGCCGCCCTAGATACGGCGACGAGGAGCTCAAGTTGCTCAAGGACGCGCTGGAGCAGCAGACGCTTTTCTACGCTCAGGGGCGGATGGTGTCCCGGATGGAGGAGCGCTTCTGCCGGATGATCGGCAGCCTTCACGCGGTGGCCACCAGCAGCGGCACGGCCGCCATCCACTCCGCGCTGATGGCCGCCGGCATCTCGCCGGGCGATGAGGTGATCACCCCGCCCATCACGGATATGGGCACGGTGGTTCCCATCCTCTGGCAGGGAGCCATCCCTGTGTTCGCCGATGTGGATCCGGAAAGCTGCTCCATCACGCCGGATTCTGTTAGTGCGGTGTTGACCCCGCGCACCAGGGTTGTACTGGCCGTCCATTTGTGGGGAAATGCCTGCGACCTAGACGGTCTGGCCAGACTCTGCGCGGAGCGCAACATCATCCTCATCGAAGATTGTGCACAGGCCTTAGGATGCGCCTTTCGGGGAAGAAGCGTGGGGACGATGGGCGCCATCGGCTGCTTCAGCCTGAACGAGTTCAAGCACATCTCCTGCGGAGACGGTGGGATCGCCGTGACTTCGGACCCAGATCTTGCGCGGCGTCTGCGCCTGGCAACGGACAAATGCTACGGGCGCACCGCCGAGGGCGCATCGCGGCTCGCGTTCTTCTTGGCGAACAACTACCGGATGACCGAGTTGCAGGGAGCGGTCGCCCTGGCGCAGATGGAGAAGCTGGAAGACATCGTAACGCGGCGGCGCAGGTGGTGCAGCAGGTTGCTTCAGGGATTGCAAGGGGTTCCCGGGATCCGGCTTCCCCGTCCCACCGAGGGATGCGATCCCAGCTGGTGGTTCTTCCCCATGCGTGTAATCCCGGAGGAGCTTGGCTGCGGCCCGGACGAGTTCGCCGCCGCGCTCCGAGCGGAGGGTGTGCCCGCAATCGCCCGGTACATCGGCCAGTGCGTCTACGAGTATCCTCTGTTCCGCGATCACAGCGCCTTTGAGAGAGGAGCGCACCCGTTCTCGGCCTTCGACTACCGCAAAGGCCTGTGCCTGGAAGCGGAGGCGTGGCTTGAGACGGTGGTCAACATCGCCATCAACGAGGCCTACACCGCGGCCGACCTGGACGCCTGCATACGCGCTGTGAGCCGCGTGGCACGCTGGTTCGCTGCCCGTCCCGCATCGGCCTGATCCGTTCAGTTTGCGTCCGATAAGACCTTCAACACACGGCTCCGGCTTTCTCACTGGCCGGGGCCTACTCCTGCCGATTCCGGTATTTCTGCCGGTTTTTGCCGCCTGTGCGTGATTCCGGCGAACAAATCGCATTGCAGAAGCGTCTCTACGGTATCCCTGCAGACGGGATGTCTTCCGGCCGAAACCTTTTCAGGCGGCGGTCCGTTAGACTTCCTGAGAGTTGAGGGTGTTTGACGAGCGCAACCGTCGCAGTAGTTGCTCAAACGTCAGCGGCGCTCGTGGAATATTGCAGGCAAGTGGCGCAAGCAGGATGCGTGGTTGGCTGGCCTTGACGGAAGCGAGCTGACGAAACAAAGGAGGATGCGCAGATGAAAAAGCAGCGTGAAGAGTCAGAGATCCTCCTCTCGCCCGGTGGACTTAGAAAGCTCAAAGATGAGCTGGAGCGGCTTAAGACAGTCGATCGCAAGCGTGTTGCCGAGAGGATCCGCGACGCTAAAGGTTTCGGAGAGTTCTTCGAGAATTCCGAATATGAGGAGGCCAAGAACGAACAGGCCTATATTGAAGGACGCATCGAGGAATTGACGGCCATCCTCCGGCACGCGTCTGTCATTGACGAGGAGGGCATCCCTGTGGACCACGTGGGCATCGGCTCAGTGGTCCGGGTGCGGGATCTGTCCGCGATGGAGGAATGGGAGTGCAGGGTCGTGGGTTCATTTGAAAGTGACCCTTCCGAAGACTGCATCTCCAACGAGTCTCCCATCGGGGCAGCCCTCATGGGGGGCAAGGTCGGTGACGTCGTGGAGGTGCGCGTTCCGGCCGGGACTCTACGTCTTGAGATTATAGATATCCACCGGTAAGTCCGGGCGCTCCGGCGTCCGGCCCAGGGGCAAGGACAAAAAGGGCCCCGCGAGAGGCTTCCGGCTTCCCGCGGGGCCCCAAGTGTTTCTGTTGGAAAACCTCAGATGGTGACGCACTCGACGGCTTCGGAGCATCCCGAGGCCATTGAGCGGTCAATGGCCGACAGGACGGCCACGGGAGTCAGCATCTCCTCCGGCGTCAGGTCGTTCTTGCCAGTCTTGATCATCCGCAGATACGCCTCCAGCCCCCGCAGATATAACCCGCGATAGTCCAGGCGGCCGTGCAGGGATCCGTTTTCCCCGTAGAACCCCCATCCGAAACCGCCCTTGTATCCCTGCATCAGGTGAAGAGTGACACACGGACCTCCATCCGCGTACATCACAGTGGCCAGATGGCTGTTCCCCGTGCCCCGGTGGAAGGTTACACTCTCAACGCCGGGCCCCAGGGCGCCGACCATCATCTCGCACTGGTGCACCCCGTAGAAGAACACTCCGCCGTATTCGCTATCGATGCTGCACGGGCCGGAGAAATCGGCAGCCAGGATAGGCTCCAGACGCTTCCGTGCCTCGATCACTCGCTGGAAACCGTGCGCGTAGCGTACGCACGAATACGATGTGACGATGACCTTTCTCTTGCGCGCCAACCGCAGCAGCTCCCGACCTTCCCCTACTGTGTAGGAGAACGGTTTATCCACGAAGACGTGGATCCCTGCCTCCACCAGCGGGGTGGCCGCCGGGACGTGGTACTTCGCGTGACGATGGTCCACGATGGCGGCGTCTATCTTGCCGATCATCTCCTCCGGACTCTGGACGATCTCGGGGATCAGGCATCTCTCCGCCACCTTGCGGGTGTGTTCCGGTTCCTCTCCCCAGAGCGCCACCACGCGCGCCCCGGCTATTGTCTTGCGGACGTTCAGGATCTTCGCGAATGCGGCGGTGTGACTGTTTTCGCTCCCGACGATGCCGATGCGTAGCATAACTGTGTTGCGACTCCTCGCGACGATGATTTCTGATACGGAGAAGATCCGGCCGGAAACCGGCCTTCCTGTCTCAATCCCCGAAGAAGTATTTCAGCACAGCTCGCGCCACTGCCTGCCCCACCAGCGAGTGTAATGACGCCTGCTTCAGCAGCTCCCGCTCGTGGGGATTGGTGTGGAACAGGATCTCGATGAGGCACGAAGGGCAACGCGGCGCATGCAGCATCCGGAGGCGGTGCCAGTGCTCCCGGACGCCCCGGTCCTGGACTTCGGGATACACAGTGCGGATGGCCCGTAGCACGTGATCCTGCACCTGCTGCGCCAGACGCTGCGAATCCTCCAGACGGTAGGGGAGATCTGTCAGCTCTTCAGGGGAGAGATGCGTCTGACCCGTGTAAAAAGTCCAGGTGCCGCCGCCCGGCGTGCCGTCCGCAGTGGCGTCCGAGTGCAGCGCCACCAGGCAATCGCATTCCAGCTGGTTGGTCAGAGCCGCCTCAGAGTCCAGATCGGAAGGCGCATCCTGCGACTCCCGGCTGATGAACGCCTCCACCCGGCCGTCCTCATCCAGCGCTTTGCGGGCCTCCACGGCGAAAAGCCAGAGGTTCTTCCCCTCGTTGTAGATCTCCCGCCCGTCATAGTCCAGGATGCGATTGCCGTACTGGCACGACGGATTCAGCATCACCCTCGGCCGCCGCAAAACTTCCTCCTTCTTCATCAAAGCGGGTCCACCGGCTGGCCGTTGCGGCGCACCTCCCAGTGCAGATGCGGGCCAGTGGACCACCCCGTGCTGCCCACCCTTCCAATGACCTGTCCCTGAGACACCTCCTGCCCCACGCGCACCGACACGGACGAGCAGTGGGCGTACAGCGTGGAGACACCTCCGCCGTGGTCTATCGCCACCGTGTAGCCGTAGGCGTCCATCCATCCGGCGATGATGACCGTGCCGGCGGCCGCGGCCCGGATGGGTGTGCCACTTGGAGCGGCGATGTCCACCCCGGTGTGTAGCTTGGTCTTCCTAAGGATGGGGTGGTAACGCATCCCGAATCCGGAAGTGATGCGGCCGCTGACGGGCCGGATGAACCCTCCCGTGAAGGCGGTCGCCAGTCTTCGCCTGCCTTCCGGCGTCTCCTGCATCCGCCGGATCATTGCCGCGATTCGCTGGGATTGACGGATCAGTTCGTCCAGATGCCGCTCATAAGCCACGCGATCCCGCCGGATGGCATCATACTGCGCCCGCTGCATCCACGCCAGCTCGCGCTCCTGCTGCTCCTGGGAAGCCAGCCGCGCCTGCAGCCCGTTGATCTCCATGACCTTGCGGCGCTGGGCTTCCTGCCGACGCCGGATCTCGTTGCGGGACTCCCGGATCTCCTCCAGCAGGCGAAGGTCGCTCTCCACGATCTGCTGGATCATCTTGGTGCGAGTCAGGGCACCCCAAGTATCCTGGGTGGTCACGAACGCCACCAGATAGGTGGAAGGCGGACACTTGTAAGCATCTTCCAGTCTCTGCGTCAGCGCGCGGCGCTTTTCATACAGGCGGGCCTCCATCCGCGCGAGCTCTCCCGAGATGGAGTGGAGCTGTCCGCGCGAGCGATGCAGCTGCCTGCGGGTCTCAGCCAGGCTCAGGCGGGTGTCGTTGAGTTGCCGCTGCGTCTGAAAGAACTGACTGCGCGCCATCCGCTCGCGCCGCCGCGCTTCCGCAAGTTTGGACCTCACCGCCTGAATCCGCTGCTGAACGGAGCCCAGCTTCTGGTTGTATTCCGTGACACTCTGAGGGAACGCGACCGTCGAAAGGGCCACCAGACCGACCGCCACCGCTGCCACATGGCGTCGTGCCATCATTGCGCCGCCGCCTCCAGAGAGCTTTCCTTCAGATACCGTCTGATGGAAAGATAGCTGGACAATGCCCCGAGTCCCAGCCCGGCTGCCATCAGCAAAGCGGCAAGCTGCCACGGAGCCACCCCGCTATCCAGAAACCGCGTGATGCTCTGCAGATCGCCCGTCAACGCCTCTAGGTAGGCGCCAGCCAGTCGGATGAGCAGCAGCGCGAGCACCGCCCCGGCTCCGGCCAGCAGCATTCCTTCCAGCAGGAACGGAAACCGGATGAACGAGGGCCTTGCCCCCACCAG
This sequence comes from uncultured bacterium, assembly GCA_937967775.1. GTDB lineage: Bacteria > Armatimonadota > UBA5829 > DSUL01 > DSUL01 > CALCJH01. Next base: position 9,978 of record CALCJH010000181.1, read on the forward strand.
ACGCATAATGGAGACCTCGCGCCGCCGCGCGTAGATGCCCAGACGGATGGTGTTTCCGATGATGAACGCGCTGCCCAGGAACAGAACGACGGTGGCCACCGCGCCTGCAATACCGACCACGCGCGCCAGTCCCGTGAAGAAGCGGACCTCGTTCTGCCGCCACAGGATGTCGTCCACCTCGGGCAGGTTGCGGATCCGGTTCTGCAGATGCCTCCCCCTCCGCGGGTCAGACATCCGGATCTTGAAGGAATCCAGGGCGGGATTGTAGAGCAGGTCATCCATGCTGATGTCCTGCCCCAGCGAGCGTTTGAACTCCTGCCAGCCGCGCTCCTTGGAGATGAACGTCACGCTGGCGACCCCTGGCATGGCGGCCAGAGTCTCCTTCAACTTGCTGACCCGATCGGGAGGGGTGCCGCGCCGGACGTAGACGGCCATGTCGAACTCCTGCGGCAGCTTCTCGCAGGCGCGGTGCACGGCGATGGCTGTGAGGGCGAATCCGGCGGATATGGCCAGGCTGACCCCTGCGGTCAACACAGCGGCCAGGGCCATCAGGCGATTGCGCCGGATGTTCGCCAGCGCCTCCAGCACCAGGAACTCAACGCTGGACGGATTCAGCATGGTAGTACGCTCTCTGCTCGTCGCGCGCGATGCCGTTCAGATCCAGAGCGACCACCCTCCTGCGCATCCGGTTCACCATCTCGCTGTCATGAGTGGACATCAGCACCGTGGAGCCCCGCAGGTTGATCCGCTCCAGCAGTTGCATGATCTCCCAGGATGTGTCCGGGTCCAGGTTGCCCGTTGGCTCGTCCGCCAGCAGAATGGGGGGATCCGTCACCAGCGCCCGGGCGATGGCCGTCCTTTGCTGCTCTCCGCCGGAAAGCTGGGACGGGAAGGAATCGCAACGGTGCGTCAGCCCCACCAGCTCCAAGAACTCTGGCACTCGTCTGCGAATCTGGCGGGCCGATGCTCCGGTGACGCGGAGCGCGAAGGCGATGTTCTCCCACACCGTCCTGTCCGGCAGCAGGCGGAAGTCCTGGAACACCACGCCTACCTTGCGCCGCAGCCGCCAGACCTCCCCTTCCGGGATGGCTCCAACGTCCTGCCCGTCCACCAGCACGGTTCCCTCCGTTGGAACCTCTTCGCGGTAGATCAGTTTCAGCAGGCTGGATTTCCCCGTTCCAGTCGGCCCCACGATGAAGACGAATTCCCCTTTCTCCACACGGAGGTTTATCCCGCGCAGTGCCAAAACTCCATTGGGATAGATGAGGGAAACGCCGCGGAACTCGATCATGACAGCCAGGTCAGTATGCCAGATTCCCGGATGCCCGTCAACGCGCCGCAGCCGCATTCCGGCGCGCCTCGCCAGCGGTGTGTGGAGAGGCTCCCGATGACGCTGCGAGCCCGTCTGATGCTGGGTGCAGCCGGCGGAGCGGCATTCGGCGCGTCACAGCTCATGGTGGATTACGGCGCGCTGGTGTGGCTCTCCTTCGTGCTGCTGGGAATGGCGTTCGGCGGGGCCTCTGGATGTCATACTGCCGCGTGCGTGCTGGTGTGGGCGCTTGCTGGCTACGGCACCGGGCTCTGGTGGGTCACCGTGTTCGGCCTGTTGCCCTGGGTCATTCTGACGCTATGGCAGACAGTGTTTCTTATGCCCGCGGGGCTGGTTGCTGGAGGATCGTGCAGGAGCAGCCGTCTGTTTGCCGCCGCGGCCGGAGTGGCGGCTCTGGTGGCGCTGGGAGAATGGCTGGCAGGCAGCGGTCCTGCCGGCATCGCAATGGCGACCGCCTCTGGACCCCTTGCCCGGAATCTGGCCGCGGTTCAGTGGGCCTCAGTCTGCGGAGCGCCAGGCCTTTCGTTCCTTGTGGCCCTCTGCGGTCTGGCGGCCGGGCTATCCCTAGTCTCACGCAGGCGTGCGGCCTTCGTCGCGGCCCTCGTGTTGCCAGGGGGGCTGCTGGCCGCCGGATGGGCGCTGCGTGAGACTGCACCGCCTGCACGAGGGCATCTCAAAGTGGCAGCGGCGCAGGGGATGACCGCGCCAGGCTTTGACGACCCCCTCCCGCCGCGAGAGACCCTACAGGTATATTTCGAACTGTCGGCGCGTGCGCGGATGGAGCACGGGGCGCAACTGGTGCTCTGGCCGGAGACTGCCTGCCCGGGGCTGCCCTTCCAAGACGAGCGACTGCTGGAAACACTGAAGGATGCGTTCCGTGAACTGCAAATGGCGGCCATCATCGGCGCTCAGAACAGTCCGCAGGAGCCGGGCTCGGACCCTTCTCCCAGGAATGTGGCTCTGGGCATCAGCCGAGAAGGGCGTGTGGAGGGAGCCTATGAAAAGCAGCGTCTGGTGCCCTTCGGTGAGTATGTACCCTCGCCCCACCTGAGCGGACTGGCGCGGCTGTGGCGTGGCGATGCTCGGGACTACCGGCCCGGCGGGCGCTGGCCGCCCGTACCTCTGGAGGGAGCGCAGGTCGGCGTGCTAATCTGTTCGGAGACCATGTTTACCCATCTGGCGGCGCTGCGCGTGCGGGAAGGAGCCACGCTGCTTGCCGTTTTGAGCAACGATAGCTGGTTCGGCCGCGGACCCGCAACAGAGCAGCTAGCACGGACCTGCATTCTGCGGGCGGTGGAGTTCCGGCGGTCGCTGGCCAGAACCGCAGAGTCTGGATATTCCATGATGATCTCCCCGGATGGGCGGGTTCTGGCGCAATCCGCGCTGATGCGGCGGTGCGTCGTTGCGGCGGGGCTGCCGGTTGTGAATGCCCGGAGTGTCTACTCCCATCTGATGCCTGTCCTTCCGCTGGTTCTGGCGGTGGTGGCAGTGGGATCGCTGAGCGTTTGCTGCAAACCTGGAGCCGCCGGAAACCCGGAAGCCGCATCGAGCGTCATGGGGATTACGGCTGTTGACGGACAGCCTCACTTACGCTAAAACGATTCACCGGCTCTCCGTCGGGCGCCGCCCGGAAATCGGACATACCTAAAGAAGGGAAGCCGGAAAGGCGTGCGAAGCGCGCCGGAGAAAGAGGAACTTGCCAGATGCAGATCCGCCTGACAAGCGCCGCCATCAAGAAAATCCAGGATGAGTTAGCTTTCCTTGAATCGCGCGAGCGGCCCAGGGTGGCCGAGCGAATCAAACAGGCCCGCGGCTACGGGGACCTGAGCGAGAACTACGAATATCACGCGGCGAAGGAGGAGCAGGGCTTTCTTGAGGCCCGCATCCGGGAGCTTCGCGCGGTCCTGAGCCGGGCGCAGGTGGTGGATGCCGATTCTCTCGCGGAGGGAGTCGTCGGGCTGGGCACGAAGGTCCGCGTCCGCCACCGCGAGTTCGACATGGAAGAGGAGTACACCATCGTCACGATGGTGGACGCCGACCCGGGAAGCAACAGAATCAGCGAGCAGTCGCCCATTGGCAAGGCGCTGATGGGTGCAAAGGTCGGGGATGTTGTGGAATACAGCGCCCCCGCTGGCGTGCAGACGCTGGAGGTGCTGAGCGTCGAGGCCGCCGACGTCTGAGCGGCTGCTCCTTTCCTTCACAACCCCTGGCTTACGCCGCGCCCTCTCCGACGGGCAGGCCTCTCGCCCGGTGGACATCCCAGTGAGAAGCCTTCGGCTAGTTGGAGCAAGATGCCCGTCCTGCATCTTCTGCGCTGCCAACCTCTGAATGTGTTTCCTCGACGCCAGGCTCTCGACTGACGCGCCGTGCTTCAATCCGGCCGGCACCTCACAGCACGGTGATGTCCGTTCCCGTCCGAACGAGCAGACGCCGCTCCAGGAGCGAGCCATCGTAGCCGCAGGAGCTGATGCCGGTCACGGCGCAAAACGACCCTTCTGCCGGCGCTCCGACTCCTGCGGGGAGGATCACTCGGACCGTGGCCCCGCTGCCGTCCTCCAGCAGGAACTGCCCGGCTGCCGGGGAGATCACTCGACCCCACGTTCGGATGAGCAGGCCGGTGGTGTTGACGCCCGTTCCCTCTGCGACGGCTGGTTGCAGTCCGGCGGGTCCGCCGCCGATCCCACGCACGGAGACCCCGAGCGGCCGGGCAGGCTCGCCAGGGGTGGCGGAGAGCACACCGGCCTGATCCAGTAGCGCCTCGCCGTTCTCCAGCGCTAGAACGCCGTAGAAGGTAGCCCGGTCTCCCACGGCAAAACCGTGCGGAGCCGCCGTCCTCACTCGGATGCCGCTGGCGCGGTCCGGCGCCTGTGCATAGAACACGTTACTGCCGAAAACAGCCGTGACCACAGCCGGAGCATCCGTTCCGACCAGTTGTCCGGCATCTCCGTGCTTCAAAGTTGCGGGGGAGGTGGTGCGCACGCGGCGCACCGTGATTCCGTCAAAATGGCCGGCAACCGCTCCTTGAGCCCAGTACTGGCTCACGCGAAGTGCGACGGTGAGTTTGCCAGTGGTCACCTGCACCGGCGCCGAGCGCCAGACCCAGCCTGAGGAGGATGTGAGGTCGGCCACGAGTGTGCCGGTGGGGATGCCGCCGCCGTACGGGCCGTCCATCGCGATCAGCTGGATCCGTTCGTCCCCGCCGTCCGTTCCGGAGGCCACCCACCCGCCCACAACATACAAGCCCGGCGGAGTCTCGATGGTCTGATACAGTCCGCCCACCGCGCTGGCGTAGCCCACATCCAGAGTGATGCGCCTGCTTCCCTCTTTTGCCGCGGGGCTGGGCGGGAATGCTCCGCCGTTGCTGTAGACGGAGATGTGCCCCGGAAATGTCACCGGATTGCCCGCGCCCCACGGATAGACTTCCCAGAAGAGCCACCCTGCGGATCCGTCCTCGAAGCCGCCGTTCACCAGCTCCCCTGCCCGACGGTCCGTGCGAAATCCACGGCCCTCCTTGAAGCCGTCAGCATACCCCGGAGCCGTGGAGCGGACGCGAAACTGATAGATGGTATCGGCCTGAAGCCCGGTCAGCCTGATGGAATGCGCGGTCTTCAGATCCGCGTTTTCCACAGTGAGGTCGTAGCGGAAGTCCGTACTGTACTGCACGGTCGTCGTCGCGGGAATGTCCGTCGCCCAGCTGATAAGGGCGGAGTCCTCCGTCACCATCGCGACCGACGGCCCGGACACAATGCGAACGGCGGGGCCCGTCTGCGTGAAGAATGTGTGGTCGGCCGAGAAGCTGTCGCCGTCCTCCACCGCTCCGGCGCGGATGCGGAAATGATACGTCGTCCCCGGCTCCAGGCCCTGCAGCACTGCATGGTGGAACGTGGTTGCCACCTGATCCCGCGGTGTGACGCGTCCGTATGTGGCGTCCGGTCCGAACATTACCAGTCCTCTGGCCGGGATGTTCGTGTTGTAGCTGATGCGCACGCTGGTGGGCGAAAGATGGGTTACTTCCACCCCGGAGAACAGCGGGCGAGACGGCTTGGGATAGTCACGGAACGTGTTGTAGGGCGGCTTGGGGATCAGACTGCTCGTCAGGAGCCCATAGCCCGCCTCCCAGGGGAAGTCGTTGGCCGTATGCCAGGTCGCGATGCGGACGTAATCGTACTGGTCCTGTATGAGTGTGTCGAAGTAGTTCTGCAGGTAACCCTGATAAACAGAATAGGCCGCCGGGTCCATGGAGTAGCCGAACTCGGTAATCCACACCTTTACGTGCGTGTCGCCGTAGGAGTCCAGCGTCTGCCGGATTCTGTCCAGCTTCCACGGCTGAAAGCTTCCGCCCGTTGAATAGGGATGGTCGGCCACGGCGTCGAAATGCCCCTTGCCTCCGTAGTTGTAGATGCCGGTCAGCATGGCAACGGCGTGTCCGGGCCCGCCGTCGTCGATCCCGGTGGTGGACATAAGGGCGGTGGGGTCGGCAAGCTTCAGGGAGCGGTAGGCGTGGATCATCCACGGGGTGTACAGGTCGGCGCGGCTGTAGGAGGGCGGGTTCAGCAACGCCGTGTACCAGCCGTAGCCGTTGGCCTCGTTCCAGAACTCATAGTAGCGGGCTCGCCCGCGGAAGCGCCGGGCCAGGTCGTAAATCCACTGCTCGAAGTCAGCCGTATACTGCGGATCCGGAGGATAGCGGGCCTCCGGGAAAGAAACGGCCGGATCCACATCGGGAGGCAGCGCCCAGGTGGGGGTGCTGTTGATCAGGATGACCGGCTCGATGTTGTTGTCCAGGCAAAGCTTGACCCAGCGGTCCACTTCGGACCAGTCGCGCACGCCCCGCACTCTCTCGATCTGGTCCCAGTTCACGCCGATGCGCGCGGATGCGCACCCGGCGGCGGCCATCCGGTTGAACAGAATGGGGTCCCAGACAAGACGATCATAACCCCACCACTCCATCGGGGTGGGGTTCATTCCGAAGATCAGGGGCCGGTCGTTCGCGGCGTTTGCGGTTGCGTCGGCGAGGACGGCCGTGCAGCAGAGCACGGCCACCACGCAGGCCTTCATCGCCTTCGCCATGGCGGTTCTCCTTATGTTTCGCAGGCTTGCAGGCTAAGGAGGAGATAACCCCCGTCTCTACCATACCGCACCCCGCCTCCGGGGTCAAGCGCCCGAAGGCGGGGCCGTCAGGCTACTGCGAGCAGGCGGTTCGGGCCCCCTCGTTCCAGTACCATACGAACCAGTCCGCCAGCACGTCGTGATCGAAGCTCCTCCAGCCGCCCCACGCGGCCTGGCATCCCTGCTGATACAACGTCACGCCCAGCACGTAAGGGTCTTTGCGCAGTTCGCAGTCGTGCCACTTCAGCCAGTCCACGTACTTGCGCCAAGATCCCCGGGCCTTCCAACCGCTGTGCTCGGCGTCGCCGTGCTCATCCACGCCGCCTTCGGTCAGAAGCAGGGGTAGATCCGCAAGGTCGGCATACTCCCCCGTAAAGCCGCGGTACCATACCCGGTAGCGAAGGGAATAGTACTCCTCCACCTGCACGTCCTTCGTGTAGAGAATGGTGTAGGCGTGATACGCCAGCGCTCCTCCGGCTTTCTTCGCGGCACGCAGCGCCGGGGCGAACTGCAGGATTTTTGCCAGCCCACGATCCTCACTGCCGGGGTTGCCCACCGGAATGCTGCCGAGCACCGGCCGGAAGCCCGCCTGCTGACAGAGCTCCACGAAGCGGATGGAGAACTTCGTAAACCATTCCGTGCTGGCTTCGTCCTCCCAGGTGGGACATTCGCCGACTTCATTGGTGCCCTCAAGGTAGTCTATGAGACGGCGGTCCTCCTCGGACAGAGCGCCCAGCTGCTTCCAGATGTGCTCGTTCCAGTAGCGCTCTGCGGTGGCGACGGGCTCATCTTCCAGCGTGTACCGGACGGGCGTGTAGCATCGGAGCACTACGATTCCGTCCGGGTTGTATTGCTTGTAGTCCCGGGCGGCCTGGATCATATCGTGATGAGTGTCCAGGATCTTCAGCACTGGCATCCGGGCGCGAACCATCTTCCGCGTGCCTTCGGTGTAGGCTCCGATGAGGTGCATACCCAGCTTGCTGTGGAACGGCTCGCGCTCGGGCCGGGTCTGGCCCGCAGCGGCGGAAACGCCAAAACAGGTGCAGGCGAAAAACAGGGCAATCAGGATCCTCTGCATGATCGGTGTCTCCCTTCATCGAGTCTGACCCACCCTGCCTTTCGGCGGAAACCCCTGCACGGAGCTTCCGGCGGCGAAAGTTTTGGGATTATGCCCCCGCAGGTGCGCCGCTGTCCATCTGGGGTCCGGTTGAAAGGCCAGCGCTTTTTTGTCCTTCGCAGGAATCGAGCGCTTCTGGCACAAAAAAAGGAGTATGAAGCCCTTTGTCCTTGATTTCCTCGGGATGGTTGTCGGCGCGCTGTTGATCCTGTCTCCCGTCCTCACGGCCTCCGCCGGGCAAAACGCTCCGGCGCGGCCGCTTCTGGTCTTCTCGTTGGATCAAGGGTTCGGCAACGGCATTGTGGTGCACGACGATCAGGTGGCGCTGACGCGAATCATCAGCGCCCTGCAGCCGTTGCGCCGGCACTTCGAGGTCCGCGTGATCGTCAACCCGATGGTGCGGGACAGGGCGAAGCTGCTCCGCACGCTGGATACGCTCGCCGCGCGGGGGATGCCGTTTACTCTTGAAGCCTGGTCTTCGGACGCGCAGACTCTTGGGAGCTGTTCGGAGCAGAACAACCCTTTCGATCCCCACCACGGGTTGACCGTGTCAACGGAGGAGTTGGGAGCGCTTAAGAGGCGCTACGGCCGTATGTTCGCCGGGATCCGATTCGCGGAGGTATTTGCTCAGGACTTCACTGTGAGGGCGGTGGGCACCACAAATCCGGAGTGGGCCCTGCCCTGCTGGAAACTCCCCGCGGATTCCTTCTTCCGTCCGGACATCGCGCGCGGACTGCTCAGTTTCGCCCGCGCGAACAATCTTCACGTGCAGTGGTCGGACTGGCACTGGCATACCTTCCATTCGTGGGATGCGCCCCAGGCCGAACACGAGCGGGAGATGGCAAAGCTGCTGCGGGAGTTTCCCGGGCTGGTCACGGTGACCTATGCCAACAATGAGCCGCAGGAGGAGTCCGTGCCGCGCAGGGATCACTGGGAGAAGGCCGTCAAAGGCTTCGTAAACGACGGGGCGGCCGGGTTCGGTCTGAGCTGCCAGAGCTGGCTCAGGCTGGTTGAGACCGATACGGATCCGGAGGAACTTGCGGGTTGGGCGGTGGAGGCTCTGGAGAGGGGGGCCTCGCTGGTGCAGTTCGAGCCTGTGTGGTATTTCTTCCACCTGCCCCGCGGGACGTTCGGAGTGGAGCGCTACACGCACCTTCCAGAGTGGGTGGACCGGGGCCGGCCGCGGGAAAGCTTCGGGGTTCTGGAGCGGGCGCTTCTGGATTGGGCGGCGAAGAGGGACAGGGACGCAAAAAGCTTGTGATGCATCGCAACCGTGGAGCGCAAAAGTGAACATTCTGGAAATCTTCAGGGACCCCCCCCGCCGCTACGGGCCGGTTCCGTTCTGGTTCCTGAACGAAAAGCTGGACGCGGATCGCTTGAAATGGCAGGTCCGCCAGATGGAGTCGCAGCACGTCTTCGGGGCGGTTATGCACCCGCGTCCCGGACTGGTGACGCCCTACCTCTCAGAGGAGTGGTTCGCCGCCATCGCGGCCATTCTGGAGCAAGCCCGGCAATGCGGTATGGAGATGTGGATCTACGAAGAGTATCCCTGGGCCAGCGGAATGGCCGAGTACCGCGTCCCGAAACTGCACCCGGACTTTCGCATCCGGGCACTGGACCGTCTGGAGCGGATGGTGCAAGGTCCGGAGAGCATCGAATGGGATATCCGGGAAATGCTCCCTGGGGACTGCGCCGGCCTGGTGGGCGCTGTGCTGACCCCGATAATGGACGGCCGTCTGATGGGGCCGGGAGAGGATGTGTCGGTCCGGCTGCAGGATGGCATCATTAAGCTTGACGTCCCGGAGGGTTGCTGGCATCTGTCAGTGTTCTTCGAGCACCTGTCCTGGAACCCTTACGGGGATGGTTTCGGGCGCGGGGCGGTGACGGATCTGATGCATCCGCATGCTGTGGGGGAGTTCATCCGCCTGACACACGAGGAGTACCGCCGCCGCTTCCCGGAGCATATGGGAAGCACCATTACCGCCACATTCACGGATGAGCCTCCCGCCGACACTCCGGGATGGTCGCGTGTGTTCCGTCAAGAGTTCCACCGCCGGAAAGGCTATGACATCGCTCCGTTCCTGCCTCTGCTGTGGCACGATGGCGGGCCGGCGGCCGGCAAGATTCGGCTGGACTACGACGACGTGAAGGGACAG
>CALCJH010000182.1 GCA_937967775.1 uncultured bacterium
GTCCTGATGCTTCGCTGAACATCATTCTGCCTGCGGACATAGATATCGCCCGTCGCAGGGTCGAAGGTATGGCCGCGGTAGGTGGAGTTCTCCAGGAAGAGGATGAAGCCCGGGTTCGGATCGCCCGTGACTCCATAGATCTCGGCTCCGGTCATCGCGTCCACCAGCTGTCTACGTCCCTGGCCGGACTCCAGGTGCGAGACCCCCGATCCCTGGCCGTTGTAACCGGGGTCGAAGGCGATGCCCCCGTGCATCCGGGCGCGTCCGCCAGGGCTGTCCAGGATGCCGCCGGTCCCGAACTCGGGCACCAGTGCGCCGGTGGCCGGGTCCAGCTTCACGATCTTGCTTCCGCCGCCGTTCGCGCCGTCCTTGCCACCAAACAGCGCGCCGGCGCCCAGTGCCAGGGCGTTGTAGCCTTCAAGATTGTTCGCGGCGATGATGCTTCCGGGCATAACGGTGGCCGAGACACTCTGTCCCAGCAGAATGCCGCTCAACTTCGCAACACCGATGGTGCCCGTCTGACCGGATGCGTTGTAGCCCGCCACATATGCGTTGACTCCGTCATACGCCACGGAAATGACGTTGGTCCCGAGCTGTGAGCCTTCCTTGAAGATCTGGCTCAGGTCCACGGTGTTGTTCAGGTAGAATCCTGCCGCGGCTGCGGGTGAAGCCACGGCAGCGCACACTCCGGCGACGACAAGCGCCGCCTTCAGTCGTTTCATCGGTGATATCCTCCTTTCCCGGGGATTGACCGGTGGGGCCCCCGGCGCTCCTTGCGTAGACCGTTGCATACACACCGGAAGTCCCGGCCCACCGGACCCCTGGTGCCCCAATGATACCACGTCGTGGCTCCCAGGGGGAGAGGGGAGACGGTATTTTTGTGGAGGACGTTTGCGGCCCGGGGCGAGTTTCAGGATCAGGAGAGCCTTGCCAGCTCAGGCGGCAGCGCGAAGCGGATACTCTCTTCCCGGCCTTGAAGCTCCTCCACTGTTGACGCCCCGAGTTCCCTCAGCCTCTCCACAGTCTGCTGGACCAGTATCTCCGGGCTGGAGGCTCCGGCGGTGACGCCCACGCACTTCACGTGGGGGCCAAACCATTCCGTGCGGATCTCCGAGGCGTTATCTATTCGGTAGGCCTTCGCTCCGCAGCGCTCGGCCACCTCGCACAACCGCAAGGAGTTGGAGCTGTTCGCCGAGCCCAGTACCAGCACAACCTCAGCCTGCCGTGCGAGCTCTTTCACCGCATCCTGCCGGTTCTGAGTGGCGTAGCAGATGTCGTCTTTTGGTGGCGCCTGCAGGGCGGGGAATCTGCGCCTCAGGACTTCGACGATCTCACGGGTCTCATCAATGCTAAGAGTGGTCTGCGTAAGGTAGACCAGGCGCTCCGGGTTCCGGGGCTCCACAAGCTCAGCCTCCTCCACGCTTCCGACCAGCAGGATGCTGTCTGGAGCCTCGCCCAACGTCCCGGTGACCTCGTCGTGGCCTTCGTGGCCGATCAATATGATGTCAAACCCTTCAGAAGCGAACCGGCGCACCTCCATATGCACCTTGGTGACCAGTGGGCAGGTGGCGTCAATGGCACGCAGATCGCGGCGCTCCGCCTCCTCGCGCACCGATGGCGCGATGCCGTGCGCGCTGAAGACCACAACGGAGCCGTCCGGGACTTCATCCAGAGTGTCCACGAAAATGACTCCGCGGGAACGAAAGCCTTCCACTACGTGCCGATTGTGGACGATCTCTTTGCGCACGTAAATGGGCGCGCCGTGGGCGGCGAGCACCCGCTCCACGATCTCTATGGCGCGGTCCACACCGGCGCAAAAACCTCGCGGTGATGCCAGCAGAATCTTCATAACGCTTCCGTTCCGGCTGATATCGTTGCGAACCTTGTGCAACAGGATACCACACACCGGGGATTGTTGCAGTGATATACGCTGCTTCTCCTCGTGCGAGCGACAGGAGACGCAGAGATAATGTAATATGGGATGGGTGATCGGCCGGCGCTAGCCGCCTGCCGGGCCGGAGGCTGCTGAAGCTTTGAGATCCACCTTCGATGTCAACGTCCTGAATACGGTGCCGCTGGTGCCACCCCGCGTCATCAAGGAGGAGCTGCCGCTTACCGAGACGGCTGCCCAGACTGTGCTGGACGCCCGCGACGCCATCGAGTTGATCCTGCGGGGATTGGACGCGCGGATGCTGGTGGTGGTGGGGCCGTGCTCCATTCATGACGAGGACGCGGCGATTGATTACGCCGGCCGTCTGCGAGCCCTGGCGGAGGAACTGCAGGAGCGGTTGCTCATCGTGATGCGGGTCTATTTCGAGAAACCGCGGACCACCATTGGCTGGAAAGGTCTCATCAACGACCCTTATCTGAACGGGACGTTCGATATCGCTACCGGATTGCGCAAGGCCAGGCGTATCTGTCTGCGGCTGGGAGAGTTGGGCCTCCCGGCGGGGACGGAGATGCTGGACCCCATCACTCCCCAGTATCTTGCGGACCTGGTCTCGTGGGGGGCGATCGGAGCCCGCACGGCAGAGTCTCAGACGCACCGCCAGATGGC
>CALCJH010000183.1 GCA_937967775.1 uncultured bacterium
TCGAGGTGTGCAAATGCGGCCCGTGGACTCAGGGGCCTGTGTTCCTGCAGCAGCTCGCCATCCTCCAGCACTTTGATCTGCGGACCATGGGGTGGGGGACCCCGGCATACTTCCATACGATCATCGAAGCCGCCCGGCTGACATTTGCCGACCGCGAGGCGTGGTACGGGGATCCGGACTTCGACGATGTCCCGTTGGAGCGGCTGCTCTCTCCGGCCTACAACCGCCAGCGCGCCGCGCTGATTGATCCGCGCGCGGCCGCGCCGGACTTGCGTCCGGGCGATCCTTTCCAGCGCAGGACTGCTCCTGATGTGTCGTCCGCTGCAATGCCGCCTGCCGGAGAAGGCTGTCCTGGCGGATTCTCCGGAGATACCACCCACCTGGATGTCGTGGACCGCTGGGGCAACTGTGTATCCGCCACACCGTCAGGCGGCTGGCTCCAGAGTTCGCCCGTAATCCCTGATCTGGGGTTCCCGCTGGGCACGCGGGGGCAGATGTTCTATCTGGACCCATCCCGCGCCAACTGTTACGCGCCTCGCAAGCGCCCCCGCACCACCCTGACACCTTCTCTGGCTCTGCAGGACGGCAGACCCTGGCTGGTGTTCGGGACACCCGGCGGCGATGGACAGGATCAGTGGTCGCTGCAGTTGTTCCTGAACATTGTGGAGTTCGGAATGGAGCCGGCGCGCGCTGTGGAGCTTCCCACGGTTACGGTCCAGTCGTTTCCGTCCTCTTTCTATCCCCGCCAAAGCTTCCCGCGGCGCGTTTCCTGCGAGTCCCGCATCAAGGTGGAAACGCTCAAGACGCTGCAGGAGTGGGGGCATCAGGTCCACGTGGATCCTCCCTACGCGCACGGCCGGCCCAGTGTGCTGCGTCTGGAGGAAGACGGATCGGTGACGGGTGCGATCACCAGCCGGCTGGAAACAGGTTATGTGACGGGTTGGTGACTGCCGGCTACACCGCGCGGACGTAGATCTCTCGTGCGATGTCCTGGTCTATCGCCACGTCCGTCTCTCCGATGCGGATGACGTAGGACGGCCTTTTCTGGTGCAGCCGGATCTCGGCCCCGGGCGTAAGACCCATCACGGCCAGACGGTCCAGACGCGTGTGGGATTTCGGCGCGATGAACACCACGCGGTACCTCTGGCCCACAGCGGCATCCTCCAGTGGAGCCACCAGCGGTGGCACCTCGCGGGTGATGCGCCCGCAGCACCGGCCGCGAGGAATGGGACGCCCGTGGGGGCAGTGGGGAGGGTGGCCCAGAAAGGCGCAGATCCGCTCAACCACTGTGGGTGAAATGGCATGCTCCAGACGGCAGACGTCGGTCCGGCTTTCCGCGCTGTCTAGATCCAGCAGCTCCGTGAGAAGAAGCTCTGTCAACCTGTGACGCCGGATGAGCTCCTCCGCCCTGGCGGCCCCGGTCTCGCTGAGCCGGATGGTTCCGTCCACCTCCTCCACCAGACCGGCCGCTTTCAGCCGGGGAAGATGGGCCGAAATGTCGCAACCCTCCCGGCAATCGGTGCCGTCGTCCGCGTGCTGTAGGCTGCAGGAGTGTCCCGGCGAGGCATCCGACGGATCGGCCGGAATGGACCGGCGATCCTCCTCGGCCACCCAGAGCTGCTCCAGGAGATGGTCCGTCTGCTCGCGGCTCAGCTCCGACGGCCCTTCAACCGGGCCGCCACCATTTCCAGAAGGTCCACCACCGACGACCTCATTTTTAGCTCGATACCGCAGTTTGGACAGCATGACACTCCCCCGCCCGCGTGCTGCCTGTGCAGCGCGCAGCCTTCGCACTTTCGCCGCAGCTCTTCTTCGGAGCCGCGATACCCGCAGAAATGGCACCGGAACTCACTCACAGTATTCCCGACCTCAGCAGGAGACGCACGACCCCGCCTGTGAGGACCGCCACGGGCACAATGAACGTGGCCATCGCGAAGGCTGTTTTCCAACCCCGCTCCTTGGCCATCACCAGGAAATTCGCCACGCACGGGATGAAAAGCGTCAGCGTTACGATGCTGACCAGCACCTGGTCATCCGAAAGTTGCCCTGCGTCGAACATCGTCTTCAGTCCCGCGCCGCCGTAATCCCGGCGCAGGAAGCCCATGATAAACACCTTCGCCGCCTCTTCCGGCAGTCCCAGGACTCCTGTTACCACCGGCGCGCTCCACTGCTCGATCATTCCCAGCAGGCCCAGCCGGTCTAGCACAAAAAGGACCAGCGTGCCCAGCACGAACAGCGGCAGCGCCTCCTTCAGATACCATTCCGTGCGCGCCAGCGTCTTGTAGAGGATATTGCCGAGCCGTGGCAGACGCACCGGCGGCACCTCCAGGATGAAGTCCGAACTCTGGCCTGGCATCACCTTCCCGGCCAGATATCCCACGGCCAGCAGAACCAGCCCTACGACACCCGCCCAGATGAACAGCGATTTCACGGTGGTCAGAAGGCCCAGAATGACGCCGAGCTGCGCCGAACATGGAACTCCCAAGGCCAGTAGTAGCGTCACGATGGTGCGCTCACGCCGCGTCTCCAGGATGCGGGTGGTCAGCGTGGCCATGGTGTCGCATCCCAGTCCCAGCACCATGGGCAGCACAGCCTTGCCGTTCAACCCCAGCCGCCGGAAGATCTGATTCACCTGCACCGCGAGGCGCGGCAGGTAGCCGGAATCCTCCAGCACTCCGAACGTCACGAAGAAGAAAAACACCACCGGCAGCACGATGGCGATCCCGTAGGTCAGCGCCATCGTGATGATGCCGTAGTCGCCAACGAAAAGATCCCGTAGGAACGGGAGCGGCACGAACGAGAAGACCCACACCGCGGCGGGGTTGATGTAGCCGTTGAACAGCCCTTCTTCGATGAGATCCACCACCGTGCCCGCCCCGAAAACCCCCACCACGAGCCAGGTTACATACAGCACCAGTGCCAGCCAGGGAACGCCCCAGAACGGGTGCATCATCGTGCGGCCCAGAAAGGTGGCCAGTGCGCTTTCGCGGCCTTCGGTCTTCTGAGTCACAAGGGCGAAAAGGCGTTGTACGGCAAGCGCCCGGTGACGGCTGATGATCTGCGAAAGGGGCAGAGCGGTGGTGGCGGCAAGCGCCGCGCGGATTCCTTCGATCTGATTCAGCCGGACAGCATCCAGGTTCCTGACCAGCCACCGTCGGAGCGACTCATCACCGCTCAGGATCATCAGGGAGATCCCGCGCTTTCCGTGCATTCCCTGCGGAAGGAGGTCGCTGATCGCCGTGACGGCCTCCTCAATGGCTTCAGGATACCGCACCAGTAACGCGGGCCGGCGCTCGTGATCCAGATTCTGGACGAGGCGATCCATCCCGGTTCCCTCGACGGCCACCGTGGCCACCACCGGGATGCCCAGTTCGGCGCTTAGCTTGTCAGTGTCTATGTGGATCCCGCGCATCCGCGCTTCATCCATCATATTGAGCGCCAGGGTGCACGGAAGATCCATCTCCGCAAGCTGCACGGTGATCGCCAGTACGCGCTTCAGGTTCTTCGCGTCGCCCACCTGAAGCACAAGGTCGGGTGGATCCTCCAGCAGGATGTCCCGCGTGACCTGCTCATCTTCGGACATCGGGATCAGGCTGTTGGTGCCGGGTGTGTCCACCACGGTCACCCGCTGGCCGCGGATGGTGGCGGTTCCCTTCAGGATCTCGACGGTGGTGCCGGGATAGTTTGAGACGATAACGTATTTTCCGGTCAGGCGCCCGAAGATCACGCTCTTGCCGGTGTTCGGATTTCCGACCAGGCAGATGGTGCGCTGGGATGTGAGGTTGATCGTCTCGACAGCCATTCCCGTGGGACCAGATGCCACTTGGTGGCATCTGACTCCTGCTAAATAAAGGGCGACTCGCCCCTCTCAATGCTACTCATCCCGCGCCTCCCTGTCAATAGTTCTTGCCATAAAGTTGCAGAACTCTCACCGCGCGAAGCAGCAGGCCTTTGAGATATACCGTATCCGCATGAATCCGCGTCCGGTGGGGACTTTTGCGCGGGGAGGACGAATGGCAGCACGCAGGCGCACAGCATCATCCGGCGAGGCCCGGCAGTTCAGCCGGGTGGCCGCCATCTACGACGCGCTCATGGCGGGCATCGCGTACGACATCTGGGTGCGCTACATCCACACCCTCTGGTCCTCGCGGGGGCTTGAGCCGCGGACGGTTCTGGATATTGCCTGCGGCACCGGAAACGTCTCCTTCCGGCTTGCGGAAGAGGGCTTGCGGGTGGCCGGGGTGGATAACTCTCAGGAGATGATCGCCGTTGCCGAATCCAAACTCACCCGCTCTCAGCGCCTGGAGGGCAATCCCGCTTTCTACTGCCAGGACGCCGCAGAGTTGGACCTGCCCTTTACGTTCGATTCGGCGCTCTGCCTGTTCGACAGTTTCAACTACATCCTGGACTATGAGCGCCTGTGCTCCGCTTTCCGCAGAACGCTCCTGCATCTGCGTCCGGGAGGGATCTTTATCTTCGATGTCAATACGGTCTACGCGCTGTCACACGGGTTCTTCGATCAGGACAACCTCTCATCAGACTCTTATCCCCGCTATGTGTGGCGAAGCTCGTGGGATCCGGTCTCGCGCCTGTGCACGGTGGAGATGGACTTCGAGGTCCTGACCGACTCCGGTGTTGAGGGCTTCCGGGAGGTCCACACCCAGAGGGGTTATACGCAGCAGGAGCTAACCCGCGGACTCGAATCCGCCGGTTTCAGCGATATCTCCGTGTTTCACGCCTACACCATGCGCCCGCCAAACCGCCGCAGCGACCGCCTCTATTTCGTCGCGCAGCGCCCTCCGGAATGAAGGCACCGCCATCCGGGCGTTTCCGGGGAAGGAATCGGACCGACCGGTGGCGAAGGCGGCGGCAGAGCCGCCCCCCATTGCCGGAACAGAAGAGTGCGGGCGGCGGAAGGATACGACTCCCTATGGCGCAGGTGGAAGAACCCCGGACCGGGCGGCAACTGCCCTGGTACAGAGGCGTTTCAGGCTACGCCTGGCTGGTCCTTATCGTTGCGGCTCTCGGGTGGCTGTTCGACACGCTGGACCAGCAGCTTTTCACCCTTATCCGCTTCCGGTCGCTTCAGGACATCCTCAGCGCTTACTATTCAGGCCCCGCGCTGGACGAGGCCGTGCAGCGATGGGGTTACAAGCTGACATCCATCTTCCTGGTGGGCTGGGCCCTGGGAGGGCTGCTTTTCGGTATCCTGGGCGACAAGATCGGCCGGGCGCGCACCATGATGATCACCATCCTGATCTATGCGCTGTTCACCGGTCTGAATGCCCTGGTGCACACTCCGCTGCAATATGCTTTCTGCCGGTTTTTCACCGCGCTCGGCATCGGGGGCGAGTTCGCGGCCGGGGCTTCTCTGGTGGCGGAGGTGTGGCCGGCCCGGTCCCGCCCGATGGCACTGGGCTTCCTTCAGGCGTTGTCCACGGTGGGGAATATGATGGCCGCCATCGTCACCTTTGTGCTGGCGGAAGTGAGCTGGCGGTGGGTGTATGTGGTGGGCATCGCTCCGGCGTTGTTGGTCGTGGTCATCCGCCTGTTCATCCGGGAGCCGGAAAAGTGGAAGGAAGCGCGGGCCCAGACAGCGGCGGATCCCACTAAGGAACTGGGCAGCATCCGGGATCTATTCACGCTGCCGGGAGTCAGCCGGAATACCTGGGCTGCCCTGCTTATCGCTCTGGCCGGGGTTCTGGGCCTGTGGGGCATCGGCTACTTCCAGCCGGATCTCATCAGCAAGGTGATGCAGGCGTCCGGGGCATCGGAAAGCGACATCCAGCGCGCAAAGAGCACGGTGTTCTTCATCTTCCAGATCGGCGGGTTCATCGGCATGTATTCCTATGCCGCCGCCAGCGAGCGCATCGGCCGCAAAGCCGCTCTGCTGATCATCTACCTTTGCGTGTTGGGCGTGGTGCAGGGGGCGTTCTGGACCATTCACCACGTGACGCACGCGTATGCGTGGGCTTTCTTCCTGGGGTTCTTCACACTGTCGCCGTTCTCGGCGTTCGCCGTTTATTTTCCGGAGCTGTTCCCCACGAGGCTTCGCTCGACGGGGGTGGGAGTGTGCTACAACTGCGCCAGACTGCTTGCCGCTGTTGGCATCTTCTATGTGGGCAGCATCGCGGCGAGCTTCTCGCGTCCGGGCGATCCGGTCTTTGGATACCGGATGGCTGCCAGCATCATGTCCGTCATCTATGTGTTCGGGTTCATCGGGCTGGCGCTGGCCCCGGAGACGAAAGGGCGTCCTCTGCCGGAATGAGATGGCTGGGCCGGGAGAATGCGCAGGCGTGATTTTCTAAAAGCGGCGGCGGCTTCCGCCGCGTTGTTCGCGGCGGCGGACCGGTTGCCGTCCGGCGCCGCCGTTGTCCGCAACCACAGACAGGGAGCAGCAATGAAACTCGGACTCGTCACTTACAACATCGCATCGGATTGGGATCTGCCGACTCTCATCCAGCGCTGCAGGGATACGGGATATGAGGGCGTGGAACTGCGCACCACGCACGCGCACGGTGTGGAGCCGGACATCAGCGCGGAGCGCCGCCGCGAGGTGCGGTCCATGTTCCAGGACTCGGGCGTCACACTGTGGGGACTGGGGACCGCGTGCGATTATCACCGCAACGACCCCGCCATCGTCCGCGAGAATATCGAACTGACCAAGCGGTTCTGCGAGCTGGCGCGCGATGTCGGCGCCACGGGCGTGAAGGTGCGTCCGAACGGTCTGGTGGAAGGGGTGCCGGAGGAGAAGACTCTGGAGCAGATCGGGACGGCTCTGCGGGAATGCGGAGAGGCAGCCGCGGACAACGGAGTGGAGATCTGGCTGGAGGTGCATGGCCACGAGACCCAGCACCCACCGCGCATCCGGCGCATTATGGACGTCTGCGGACATCCCTCTGTGGGAGTATGCTGGAACTCCAATCCCACGGATGTGAAGGACGGCAGCGTCCGGGAGTATTTCGAGCTTCTGCGTCCTTTCATCCGCTCCTGCCACATCACGGAGCTCGCCAACGATTATCCCTGGCGCGAACTGTTCTCGCTGCTGCGCTCCGCGGGCTACGACCGGTTTACACTCCAGGAGATCCAGCCGCTCGCCGGCACAAAGGATCCGAAGGACATCGAACGTTTCATGCGTTACTACCGCGCCCTGTGGGCCGCGCTGCAGCCGACGGCGTGATGTGAGACGGCCCCATTCGTGGCCATGCCTGGAAGGTAGAAGCGCGGGAGGATGCCACTTTGAGCGCTGTGACCCACACTGAACAGGGCGTCGGGCTGCGTTGGTATCAAGGTATCCCCCGTTACTCCTGGCTGGTGCTGATCATCGCGGCGCTTGGCTGGATGTTCGACTGCCTGGACCAGAACCTTTTCAACCTGGTCCGGCAGGTCTCGGTGCTGGAACTGCTGGAGCCTCATTACTCCGACCCGGCCGCTCTACAGAAGACGGCCGCCCGGATCGGGCCGCTTATCACCGCCTGCTTTCTGATCGGGTGGGCGGTTGGAGGGTTCGTGTTCGGCATCCTGGGTGACAGGCTAGGCCGCGCGCGGACGATGATCATCACCATCCTGATCTATGCGCTGTTCACCATGCTCAGCGGGTTTGTGCAGAGCTGGGAGCAGTACGCCGTGGCGCGGTTCCTGACGGGCATCGGCATCGGTGGGGAGTTCGCGGCGGGAGCCGCGCTGGTGGCCGAAGTTTGGCCGAATCGTTCCCGGGCCATGGCGCTCGGCACGCTGCAGGCACTGTCGGCCTTCGGCAACATGGGCGCCGCGGTGATCGTCTATCTGCTCAGCGACGTGGGCTGGCGCGTGGTCTACTGGGTGGGTGTATTTCCGGCGCTGCTGGTGGTCTGGATCCGCATGAGCATCCGGGAACCGGACCGGTGGGAGAAGGCCCGGGAGCAGGCGGCCGAGGACGGCGTGCGCAAGGAGCTTGGCGCAATCGGTGACCTGGTGCGCGACCCGGTGCTGCGGCGCAACACCATCGCCGGGGTTCTCATCGCTATCGCTGGAGTGGGCGGGCTCTGGGGGGTGGGGTTCTTCCTGCCGGACCTAGTGGGCGCCGTTCTGAAGCCGACGCTGGCTCACCTCTCGGAGGAGGCTCAGAAGGGAGTTCTGGCCCGATTCCGCAGTCAGGCGTTCTTCATCCAGCAGATCGGCGCGTTCTTCGGCATCTTTGCCTACGCCGCTCTGAGCGAGCGTATCGGCCGCAAGCCGGCTATGTATCTGTTCTTCGCCCTGGCGTTTGCGGCGGTGGAGGGCACGTTCTGGGGCGTGCGGGATATGGCGACGGCGTATGGCTGGGGGTTCGTGATGGGTTTTGCGGCGCTTGCCCCTTTCTCGGCGTTCGCAGTGTACTTCCCGGAACTCTTCCCCACGCGGTTGCGCGCGACGGGTGTGGGGTTCTGCTACAACTCGGCCCGGCTGTTGGCGGCTTTCGCTCCGTTTCTGCTGGGAAGCCTTGCGGCCCGCTTCACACAGGCAGACGACCCTGCAGCCGGTTTGCGGATGGCGGCGAGCATTGTTGCGGTGGTCTATGTGCTGGGATTCGCGGGGGTGGCTCTGGGGCCGGAGACGCGGGGCCGGCCGTTGCCGGACTGATCCCGGGCCGTCAAATCAAGACCCACTGGCGGGCAGCTCGCGGACGCCCGCACTGACGCAGGAGAGTTTGCCTGCGGGTTGCGAGTCCCGCTCCAGCTCCTCCATCTCGAAGCGCACGTCCATCAGCAGGAATCTGCCCGGTACCTGCCCGGCCACCAGGGCAACTCCCACCTGGCGGCAATGGTCTCCCTGGTAGAGGATCACGTGTCTTCCCGGGCGGGAGAGGCAGATCCCCAGTTGGCCCAGCACGTCGCCGGGGCTTTCGCAAGGGGGGATGATCACGATCCGCTCGCGTGGAATGCCGCGAGAGGATTGATCCTCCTCCTGCTCCTCCGGGCCTGAGACGCTCCCCGTCACGGCCTCCACCAGGTCCATCGAGGAGCGGCTGGTCTGTTCCCGGAGGTCGGGCCGCTCTTCGGGGGGCAGCAGGACGACGATAGGCCGGTCCGGCCCTTCGTGGTACATCGCCCGGATCAGCTTCACCAGCCCCTTTTTTCGCAGCCAGATGCGCCGGATGCGCGGTGGTTGTCCTTCCTGTGCTCCGGGGAGCATATCCGCCCGCCCCTTTCCGCCAGCGCCCTGAGTGCGGGCCTGTACCTCCTCAGACCTGCACAGTCCCCGCGGGGTTCCAGTGGCCTTCAGCCGATGAGGATCCGTTCCTCCGGATAGGTGACCAGCCGCGGCGGGCGGCGGCGCGTCAGCACGATGACCACCGTCAACGCCCCGAGCCGCCCCCAGAACATCATCGCCATGATGAGGATCTGCCCGAACAGATTCAGTTCGCGCGTCATCCCCAGCGACAGCCCGCACGTCGCAAAGGCTGAGACCACTTCGAAAAGGGTGGGCTGCAGCGCGGTATGATGGGTCACCAGGAGCAGCCAGGTGGCCGTGACCACCACGAACACAG
>CALCJH010000184.1 GCA_937967775.1 uncultured bacterium
GCTGAAGGATCTTCGTTACCGTCTCATAGGCGACGTCGGCGCCGATGAGGGCCTCCTCCAGCTCTTCGGCGGTGTCCTCGTCCAGGACGGTCTTGCCGGTCAGCCTGCGGGCGATGTTCTTGAGGGTTCCAAAAAGCCGCATTCGGAAACGCTGCTCCCTGCAGTTGATCTCCGCCGGAAGTCGGCGGCGGGCCGCGGGCCGGCCCCCAGGGATGATAGTCCGCCCCCGCCTCACGCGGCAAGGGGGACAACATTTCGCTGAGTCTGGCCTGTGCCCAGCATACTGACAGCGCGGCGCCTGTTTGGGGTGCCAAGCTGTGCTGTTTGGTGAGATCTGCACTTGACATTGGCCCGCCATTTGCTACAATAAGGGAGTCTTGCGTCTATCCTGCAGGCCGGGATTGTTAGTATAGCGGACCAAGCGTCTCTACGATTTCCGCGAAGGCCAATATTATCTTTGACGCACTCGCTAGTTACGGTTCAGAATGACATATCGACGGCAGTGTCCCATCGCGGCCGCACAGCTTTCGCTTGAATCCCAGATCCGCGCCGGCCGCGTACCGTCAGGGCTTCCGCATAAGCCCGAAAAAAGGAGGAAGAGGAATGAAGTATACGCGTGCTTTTCCCTTGGTTTTCTCCTTCCTGATTGCTCGGTCTTGCGGCGTAATCGCAACAGCGGAAGAAGCCTCCACTTTCTCTCCGGCAGATATTTCGGCGCTTTATCGGGCGTCTGTAGTAGTCTTATATGGCGGGTCATCATCTGATGATATAACAACGCTCGGCACGGGTTTTTTTGTCTCGCATGATGGCCTTTTGGTGACAAATTATCACGTCATAGAGGCAGTGAAGCACCTTAAGGTTAAGCTTTCAAATGGAGACATCTTTGATAGGATTAAGGTCGTAGACTATGACGAAAGACGCGATATTGTAGTTCTGAGCGTTCCGGCATATAACACTAAACCTGTTCAGTTGGGTGATTCGGATACGGTTTCTCCAGGAGATAAGATTGTTGTCATAGGAAATCCTGAGGGATTTGAAGGTAGCGTCACCGATGGAATTGTGAGTGGCATTCGTGTGTCCGAAAAGGGATATCGTCTCATTCAAATTAGTGCACCCATATCGCCGGGAAGTAGTGGCAGCCCTGTATTTGACGCTAAAGGAAAAGTTATCGGCTTGGCTGTCGGTATGGTTAAGGAGGCCCAGAATTTAAATTTCGCTGTTCCCGTGAACTATGTCCGCCCTCTGATTACTTCTGAGAACAGAATACCTTTTGAGCAGTTTGTGAGTTCTGTCGCTGGGGTGTCAACCCCATCAAATAGAGGAAACGCCGCTGCTAAGGATGGTAATACTGGTCTGTGGTGCGGAAACTTCGTGATAGCTCTTCGTGAGTTTCTGCAGGGAAAAGACGCTGTTTTTGCCGGGTGTATGGATACTTTTGACTCGGCGAGGACTATGGCACCTGGCCAAATCAGTATTAGTCCTTCCTTGCACATAAGTCTGGAGTGCTTTCGAAGGGCAGAGCAACGTCTTGACGCGTCACGGCCGCGGGCGGAGAAGGCTCTCAAACTGCACGAATCGTTCCGGAATGTAGTGCGCCTATACCGCGAGGCGGCAGAAGGCTACGTTGCTGCTTTTTCTCTGGTTGAGCCAGTGCGAGGCTGGTCGGAGTTTAACAAGGTCTATGCTGCGGCCAACGCGAAGGAGCAGCTCGGATCGCAAGACTTGTTCGCGATAGACGGAGGGTTCCCCTTGGGGGTTTTGCGTGTGCTTGAGGAATGCTGCCCTAACCTGGAGGGGAGCTTGCCTACCTCAGTTAGGGACTTGGGCTCAATGTGGCCCAGCGTATTCTTGGGGTTCAATCCATATTGGTCTAAGGAACGGCCAGTAGTGCTGAGCGTGAATCCGGGAGGGCCGGCCGAACGGGCTGGCCTGAAAAGAGACGATGAGATTCACAAGATTGGGGGTAGTGGACCAATCAGAAGTTGGTCTGCTTTCAGAGAGGCAATGCAAGGCAGAGAACCGGGAGACGAGGTTGCTATCGAGGTACTTCGGAAGGGGGAGTTGAAGCGATTCAAGATAAAGCTCGAACGGCCGGCTTGGATGCAGTAGCTGGGTTAGTGTCTGTCGTCGGAGGGTGGGCGAAAACTCCGGGGTGATGCCGATTCTTGCAAGCTCTCAACAATGGGATTCCTGCCGGAAGGTGATATCAATGCTTTGCCCGGAAGTCTGACGCTCCAGGGGCAGGATGCAGGCAGACGGCGGCCGAAGTTCTCTGCGGGGGATCGCCCCCGAAAGGAACCGTTGGCCGATGGAGAATGCGCTTTTCGTGGTGTGTCTCGGAGCGGCTATTTGCCTGCTCACGGTCTCTCCCGGAGCGGCCGAGCCTGGCTCTCTGCAGAAAGTATGCGGGGATCTGAAGTTCCCGGAGGGGCCAGCCTGGGACGGCAAAGGCACGCTCTACTTTTCCAACTGCTCCGTTGACACCATCTCGCGCCTTGGCCCGGACGGCGCGTTCATGTTCGAATGGATGAAGGGCTCGGATGCGCCGGAGAAGTCCCCGTTCCGGAAGACCAACGGCATTACAGTACACCGGGACGGATCCCTTTTCATCTGTGATTACGGTCTGAACGCCATCGTCCGCGTTGACCCGCAGACGAAAAAGGGCGAAGTGTACGCAGACCGTTGCGACGGGGAGCCGTTCAAGGGTCCGAACGACCTGGCTTTCGACCCGGCTGGAAACCTGTATTTTACCGATCCCGTCGGCTCCGGGCGCGACAATCCGGTGGGATGCGTGTATCGAGTGGATGCGGCCACGCGGAAGGTAACGCGCGTTGCCACTGGTATGGCCTTCCCGAACGGCCTGGCGTTCACTGCCGACGCCCGTTACCTTTACGTCTGCGAGTCTCATCAGAACCGCGTCGTGCGGTTCCCGGTGAACCGGGACGGGTCGCTCGGCAAAATGGAGCTTTTTGCCGATCTTTCCCCCAACGGGCCGGGCGAGCCGGACGGAATGGCTGTGGACGCATCCGGGCGTCTGTGGGTCACGCACTTCGGGGCGCACTCGGTGTTGGTCATCGAGCCGGACGGCAGGATCGTCCAGCGCATCGAGGTGCCGCATACGGAAGGGAACGGCTACGGGCCAACCAACATTGAGTTCGCCGGACCGGACCTGAAGACGGTCTATATCACGGATCCAGGATCAGCCGCGCTGTTCCGGATGCGCTCGGAAGTGCCCGGCCTGCCGCTGTTCTGCTCGCCGATGGACCGCCGCGGGACGCAGTGATGCGGGAAACTGAGCCATGACTGCCCCTCTGACCACTCCCCGCCGTGACGGATTCCGCATGCCGGCGGAGTGGGAGCCGCACGCCCGCTGCTGGATGGGCTGGCCGTTCCGGCCCGATGTCTGGAGAAAGGATGCGCGTCCTGCCCGGGAGGCTTTCGCGATGGTGGCGGAGGCGGTCAGCGCCTTCGAACCGGTGACCGTCTGTGCGCCTCCCGGCCACGCAGACGAAGCCCGCAGAATGCTTCCGGACGTTGTGGAAGTGTTCGCCGTGCCTTGCGACGACGCCTGGCTACGGGACACGGGTCCCACCTTTGTGACGGATGGCCGGGAGCTCCGGGGCGTGGACTGGGAGTTCAATTCCTGGGGTGGCCTGCTGGCGGAGTGCCGTGACGACAACGCCCTGGCCGGGCGCATCTTGCGCCGCATAGGAGCTCGCGCTTACCGGCCGGGCATCGTGATGGAGGGCGGCTCCTTCTCCGTTGACGGCGAGGGGACTGTTATCGCCACCGAAGAGTGCCTCCTGAACCCGAACCGCAACCCGCATCTGTCGCGCCAGCAGATCGAGGACACGCTGCTAGAGTATGTGGGTGCACAGAAAATGATCTGGATCCCCCGCGGGTTGCCTGGCGATTCGGACACCAGCGGCCACGTGGACAACATCTGCTGCTTTGTGCGGCCGGGGGTAGTGGCCTTGGCCTGGACCGGTGATTCTTCCGACCCGCGCCACGCCGCCTGTTTCGAAGCTGAGCAGGCGCTCCTTGCCTCCACTGACGCTCGCGGCCGGGCTCTCCAGGTCGTGCGCGTTCCGCTTCCGCCCCTCCAGACTGTTTCGCCGGAGGAGTGCCGTACGCTCCCGCTTGCGAACGGGCAGTCCATCCGCTCGCCCGACCAGCTGCTGCCAGCCAGCTACATCAACTTCTACTTCGCGAACGGCGCACTCATCGTGCCCGCCTTCGGGGACCAAGCGTCGGACGGCGCGGCGGCGGAGGCGTTCGCGCGGCTGTTTCCGGACCGCAAGATCCAGATGATCCCTTCGCGCGAGATCCTGCTCGGCGGCGGCAACATCCACTGCATCACGCAGCAGCAGCCGGAGGTGGCTTGACCGGGTGTTATCTTTTGTGATAACTTATCTTGAGGGTCGGGAGTTTGGGCAGCAGCTCCGGATTCCGCGTCCTTACTCTACTGGCGGAGGGGGACAAAAGCACCCAGAGCCGCGATATCGAGCTTCTGGAAAGATTACAGGAGAAGTGAAACGGATGAGCGTCCGTAGCCGGGATTGGAGTGAGGGGCTGGCGCGGCAGCTGCGTGACCCGGCTTTTGCGGCGAAGTCTGTGAAGGCCGCGCTTGGGGAGGGCATCCCGCTCCAGGCCGCGCTGGGCAGGCTCGTGCGTTCGTTGGGGGTCAAAGAGTATGCTGCACGCGTTGGGATGGCTCCACCCAACCTGGTCAGGGCTCTCGATCCTTCGCGCAACGTCACTCAGGAGACTCTGAACCGCCTGCTCCGCCCGCTGGGGCTGCGGCTATCGGTGGAGCCGATCGCAGAAGACCAGGGGCGCGCGGCGTGAGCGGCAGCAGACTAGATGACGCTGTTTTCTGCCGCCTGAGTGCAGCGTGACACTTCAGGCGCAGCCCCAGTTACGCCGGCTCGCCTTCGCTTCGGGGGCGGCGGGGCTTCTCTGGTTAGGATTGGCGCTTGCAGTCCGGAGCGGTCACACAATGCCGCTGGATCTGGCCGTCAGCCGGGCCGTGCAGAGTGCGCACGCGCCCTGGCTGGACTCCTTCGCCGTTCCGCTGACATTTCTGGGCGCTCCCGGCACAGTCATCATCTTCGCCTTTGCGGGGACTGTGCGGTTTCTCATCCTGCGCCGTACTGTTACGGCTCTGGCTCTTGCGTTGACCGCCTCCTCGCTCCCGGTCAGCAACCTGCTGAAGGCGATCGTCGCTCGTCCCCGTCCCGATGAAGACCTGGTCCGGGTCGTCGTACCCGCGGCAGGCGAGTCGTTTCCGTCCGGGCACGCTCTGGGCTCTCTGGTGTTCTACGGCTGTCTGTGCGCCGCTTTCTGGGGGGAGCTGCCGCGTCACGGACGTATCATCGCGGCCTGGGCGGCGGCGCTTCTGGTGGTGGCCATCGGATGGACGCGGGTCTATCTGGGCGTGCACTGGACTAGCGACGTCCTCGGCGGCTGGCTGGCCGGAGCACTGCTGCTGAGCTGCATTCTTTCGTTCTCATCCCGCTTCCGGGGGCTCGCGAAGTGGCGGACCTGATGGCCCGGCTGGCCGCCAGCCCCTGCTGCAACCCGGAGATGACGGCCGCGGAGGCGATGGCCGCCTATTCCGGGCTTGGCTTCCGCAAGTTCGAGGTGTTTACGTCGTGGGTGGCATCTGCGTTCGACTTTGATGCTCCTCCTTCCCTATACGTGGATCTAGCCCACCGTTTCGGGATGTGTTACTCCTCGCTTCACCTGCCGCCCGTCACGGCTGAGGGTGACGGCTCGCTGGAGCGTGCCGTGCGGGCCGCCCGCTTCGCGTGGGCCATCGGGGCCCCGGTCGTGCTGTTCAAGGCCTCTAGCCGCGAGCTTTATATCCGCGCCGGAAGGGCGTTTCTGGAGATGATCCGGGGTCTTGAAATCACACCGGTGCTTCAGAACCACGCTGGATCGCCCATCACCACACTGGAGGACTTCGGCGAAGTACTGGAGGGCATCGCGGATCCCCGTATGAAGACCGTTCTTGAGGTCGGTCATTTCCACTCGGCGGGAGTGCACTGGCGCGACGGACACGCGCTGCTTAGCAATACTGTGGCTCTCGTGCACATCAAAGATCAGATCGGATCGCAGTCGGTGCCGTTCGGGAAGGGGGAGATAGATCTGCCGGCATTGTTCCGGCATCTGCGGGAGGCAGGCTACGAGGGTGATTTTGTGGTGGAGATGGAGGTGGAAGATCGCGAGAATACCCTGCGGTACCTGTCGGATGCCATCGAATACCTGTGTGAAAGGTGCGTTCTGTGAGAGAGGAGTTGCTGCGGGTCTGTGTTGTAGGGGCGGGAGCGCTTTCCAGCAGGCGGATCTACCCCTACCTTGGAGCGGCCGGGGCTCAGCTTGTGGGGGTTTGTGACATAGACCTTGACAAAGCTGAGCGCAATACGCGCCTCTTCGGCGGGCGTACATACGGTGATGCCAGGCGCATGCTGGACGACCTTGCCCCAGATGCATGTTTCATTTGCATCGGTCCGGAGGCGCACGCAGAGCTTGCCCCGGAAGCGATGCGGCGTGGCATCCCGGTCTATACCGAGAAACCGCCCGCCCCGGACCTGGACAGCGCGTTGGAGGTAGCTCGCGTGTCGCGGGAGACGGGCGTGCTTTGCTCTATCGCCTTCAAGAAGCGCTACGCCACCGCCTACCGGCGCGCGCGGCAATGGGTGGAGGACTTCCCGCCGGAGCAGATTCTGAGCATCGGGGTGGACTATGCCTCGGCCGCCTATGCCAACGAGAGTCCCCGCACCAGTTTCCTTCTGGACTTCGGGATCCACATTATAGATCTGGTTCAGTATCTGATGGGCGAGGCGGAAGAGGTCTTCGCGTTCTCGCGGGACGGCCATGCCTTTGCCGTCAGTCTCCGCTTTGCGAGCGGTGCCTTGGGCAGCATGAATCTGAACGATGGACGCAGCTTCACGCTGCCCACGGAGGAGGTGGAGGTCACCGCCGCCGGCGGCAACTGGATCAGCGTGCACAACTCCTCCTGCTGGCGGGTGGCGCGGGACGGGATGGCGTGCGAATGGCGCGAGCCGCCCACCTTCACCAGCGCAGGTGACAGCGGCAACGATACGGGCCACTTTGCGGAGATCGTTGAGTTTTTGTCGGCTGTGCGTGAAGGACGCAGCACGGTATCGGATATCTTCCAGAGCTGCCGCACGATGGCGCTGTACGAGGCTATTGTGCAGTCCGTTGCGGACCACGCACCCGTCCGCCCACGGTATCCCGCCCTTTGATTATCTGAGACAGGTAAGGCCGATGGCCTGCCGGGCAGCCGACCGATTTTCCAGAAAAATCTTTTGGGGCTTATTGACAGAGATTATTCTCTGACCCTATACTGCTTCCGGTAGTCGCTGGGAGAAAGGCCGGTGCAGAGCGGCGATGAGCATCCGGAGGACAACAACATTCGTTCGCGTGACCGGATGGCTAGTCCTGGCTGTGCTGACATACAGTCTGCTGGGGGTCGGCCTCCACACGCACGCGTACGAACCGTCAGCCGAGTGCTCCGGCTGCCGCACGGCCATTGCCAACCCTCACTCCGACCACTGCGTGTTCGTGGAGCTGGAGCGCGCAATCAGCGTTTCGGATGTGATCTCCCTCGCGCTGCTTTCTCCGTCCGGTCAGTGCCAGATGGCTCTCCCGGAGCCGCAGCAGCGCTGGGCAGGCGGGGAACTCTACGAGCACCCTGGTCGTTCCCCTCCCACTCTCCTCTGAACCCACCGGCCTCCGGGGGGACGGAGCGATTCTGAACTCCGTTTGCCGCCCATTTTGCCCGCTGGCGCGGGCAGGTAGTGCCTGCTCTTCCGGCTGGATCCTCTTTGCCTGCTGAAGAGTCGTGCAAGTGCGGTGGCTACTCCTCGAGACAGAGATTCCCGGAGGCGTCAAGTGCAGCTTCGACGTGCTAACCGGCAGCCTGTGCGCCAGCCCGTGCGCCGGAAGTGCGAACGTTCAGAGGAGAGGCATAGACATGAGAAGAGTGTTCAGAGTCCGCCGGTCCCCGCGGGACCGCGGAGGATTCACGCTCATTGAGCTTCTGGTCGTCATAGCGATCATCGCCATTCTGGCGGCCATCCTGTTCCCGGTGTTTCAACGGGCCAGGGATTCCGCCGTTCGGACGAGATGCCTTTCCAATATGAAGCAGATGGGTCTGGCGTTCCGGATGTACATTGACGACAACCGGGATACCTACCC
>CALCJH010000185.1 GCA_937967775.1 uncultured bacterium
TCCGCGTAATCTTCCCACAGGGCGGCCGTCCGCGCGCCCAGAGCCCCGTCCGCGAAGATTTTGGCCGCCCCGATTGTCACCCAGGCGTCGCCGGAGCCTGTCTGGAAGCCGCGGTCCACCATCTCTTCCAGAAGGCTGTAGTTGAACATCACATAGAACCGGATGGGAAGCAGTCTCCGGTTGTGCAGCGCGAACAGCCGGTCTATCTGACGGACGTCCGTGATGAGGCAATGAACTCCCGTGATGCCCAGCGACGCCGCCAGATCACCGGACTGCAGGATGGCGCGGTCTATCTCGGCCTCCGTCGCAGCCGGAACTCCGGCCATCAGCAGTCCGACATCATCCTCCGTGACCAGCCCCGTGCGGCGGGCTTCCTCCGGCAGCTCCGCGCGACAGAGCTCCAGCGCACGTGTGTTTCCAACCGCCGCGTGGCCGCAGAGCCTGCGGATGACCACCGGCCGGTCGCGCGAGACCTCGTCCAGATCCTGCCGGGTAGGAAAGGAGCGCGTCTCCAGAAGCTCGTGGTCGAAGCCGTGCCCCAGGATCCACTCGAGCGGGCTGCCAGACTCCTGCAGGCGGCGCATATGGTCTCTCAGCCTCTGCTGAAGCTCTGCCAGAGAGCGGCATCCGGAGAGATCGGCCATCCGCTGCAGGGTCAGCCCGTAATCAATGAGGTGAACGTGCGCATCCACCAGTCCCGGGGTGACGTGCGCGCCCTCCAGGTCCACCACTTCCGGAAAGTCTCCCGCCATATTGCGGACATAGCGCTCCGGCCCGACGGCGATGATCTCCTCGCCTGAGACGGCGAACGCATGCTCCACGCGCGCCTCAGCATCGAAAGTGTGGACGTGGGCGTTGATGTAGACGGTGGTGCGCTCTCTTGGCATCCTGAGTGTCTGTTACTTCCTGTAGATCTCTTCCGGGGTCTTAAGGCGCTCCTCCACGGTCTCCAGCGCTCCGTCCTCCCCCACTCTGCGGAAGAAGCAGGAGCGGAACCCCTCGTGGCAGGCAGCGCCCACCTGCTCCACCTGAACGAGGATGGCATCCTGATCGCAGTCCACGCGCACATCCTTCACGAACTGGAAATGCCCGCTCGTCTCGCCTTTCACCCAGTATTTCTGACGGCTCCGGCTGAAGAAGCAGACCTTACCCTCGGTCAGGGTGCGCCTGAGCGCCTCGCGGTCCATATAGCCAACCATCAGCACCTGGCCGCTTGCGGCGTCCTGAACAACGGCGCACACCAGCCCGGCGTCGTCGGTCTTCAGAATGTCGAACAGATTCTCCTGCGGCATCGTCTCCTCTTGTCTCAATACCGGCCGCCTTCTCAGGATATGGCCTGCCGGTACGTCCAGTCTACCAGCAGACGTATCTCCACGGCCTGCACCGCCTCCAGCGCCTGCTCCTGCCCCGGGTTACCCTTCTCTTTTGCGCGCTCCACCAGCGCTATGAACGCCATCGGGTTCCACGCCGCCCAGGTCTCCATCTCCTCTCTGAGTGCCTTGGCCTCCGGCGTTCCCACAGCGCCCAGCGCCTCCAACGCCCCGCTGTAGATCTCCGGGAAGACGGGATGATTCCCCACGCGCCCGAACCAGTAGCGGGCGTTTGGGTAGTCCGGTTCCCTGCGATGCATAATGCCATGCCAGAAGCTGCCCGTTGTGTTTGGGATCTCCTGGCTCAGGCGGTGGGACTCCTCCAGACAGTCTGCCCAAAGCAGCAGTCCCGCCACAGTAGCCCCCGCGAACTCGGGCCGGCGGATCTCATCCCGCGTCAGATCCTGCGGGTTCATCTGCATCAGCTCCCGGCCCACCTCCTCGTCCCGGTTGAACGGGGGCCAGAGGCGGGGATTGCCCCGCGCTTCCAGCCGTTTCTTTATCCGGTCGAATATCTCATCAGGCATATTCCGCTCCTTCACGCGCCCCGGCGGACCGCTGCAGCATGAATGCCGCGGCCAGCGCCCCAGCCATCGCCGCGAACATGCCGGGCAACAGCAGGAACGCCTCCTTCTGCCCGGCAGCCGCTGCCGCGAGCCCCAACACGCCCGGCCCCGCCGCTGCGCCCACAGCGCCTGCTCCGATGATCCACGGGTAGGCAAGCGTCTGCCGCGGGCCGTACACCTCTCCGGCATAGGACACTATGGTCGGCCACACCGCCGCGAATGTCAACCCCGTCACGCCCGCGGCCACCAGCGCCGCCTGTGGAGCACCCAGTGCCAGAAACACCACCAACGCCACCACTCCGCCTGCGGAAGAGACTTTTAGGATCCCCGTGTCTCCCAACCTGCGCCCGGCCAGCCCGGCACTCATCCGCCCCAGGATCACTCCTGTCCAGAATACCCCGTTCGAGGCGGCGGCAAGCGGCTCCGTGGACTTCAGGACTGTCAGGAAGTATGTCGGCAGCCAGTAGCAGATGCCCACCTCCGCCGCCACATAAAGTCCCATAGCCGCAGATATCGCAAGGCAGAACCCGTCCGGCACGAACGCGGGCTGCGCCCGGACGGTGGAAGGCGCTCCAAGACGGTGCGTCCTGCTGCGGATGGACTGGATTGCCGCCGCAGCGCATAGCACCGCCGCGGTGACGAATGCGATCCTCCACTCCGCGCCGGCGCGGATGAGTGCCGCCACGCCAAGCGGGGTGCCGATGGCTCCGGCCGCGAACGCCACATGCGCCAGATTGAGCACTTGGGTCCGGTCCCGCCCCTCGAACAGCTCGCCCAGAAGCGCGGAGGAGGTCATCTCCACCAGCGCCCCTCCCACGCCCAGCATTACCGCGGCGGCCGCCAGCGCGGCGAAGTTGCCCGCAGCCGCCGCCAGCACGCATCCAACGCCCATCCCCCAGCATCCCGCCATCACCAGCCACCCTCTCGGGAACACACGGCAAAGCCGGCCGGAGGCCGCTACGGTGGCCAGAAACGGTACAAAGATGCACGCGCTAAGCTGCCCGGCCTGAGCCGTGGTCACGTCCAGATCCGGCTTGATCTTCACCAGCGCGGGCGGCACCACGGACATGCCCACGGAGAAGACCAGAAGAGCCATCGAGACCGACCAGGCGGCCTGCCGCGCATCCTCTTTCCCTGCGGCAGCCACAGCCCCCGAAGGCGGAATGCCGGCCTCCGGCGCGACGTCCGCTGGAGCGCCCGCGGGCTCTTCAGGTCTCCCGCTCTCCGGGTTCACTTCCGGCTCATCGCGGTCAGACGTCCACCGAACGTGCTGACGAACGCTGCCGAACCGTCCGAAGCGACGGAAGACATGACGAACAGTCCCGGCGACGCCTGATACCGCCAGAGGATCTCCCCGTAGCGCGCCGAGACAGCGGACACCATCCCGCCCGCCGAGCAAACGTAGACCACGCCGCTCTTCTCCACCGGAGCCGCCGGAACGGCGTTCAGGCCCGCATCCACGGACCAGAGCACGTTGCCGTCGGTGTCCATCTTCACCAGCTCCCCGGAGACCTGGCGCAGGTAGATGAACTTACCGTCTTCGGAGACACCGGTGGCGGCCACCCCTTCGCGGGAGCTGAACACTTTGCCAGTGAGGGCGTCGT
>CALCJH010000186.1 GCA_937967775.1 uncultured bacterium
GTTCTCCTCCGGCGTGATCACCTCTACCGACATCACCGGTTCCTTGATGACCGGAGCGGCCTGCCGGACGCACTCCTTCAATCCCATCGAACCGGCGATCTTGAACGCCATCTCGGAAGAATCCACCTCGTGGTAGCTGCCGTCCACCAGGCGCACCTTGATATCCACGATGGGATAACCGGCGAGCGCTCCGGTGTCCAGAGCCTCCCGCACCCCGGCCTCCACCGCCGGGATGTACTCCTTCGGGACCACGCCACCCACGATGGCGTTCTCAAAAACGAATCCCTGCCCGGGCTCCAGCGGCTCCACCTCCAGAACCACGTGCCCGTACTGTCCTCGGCCGCCGGTCTGCCGCACGAAGCGTCCCTCCGCCCGCGCCGGCTTCGTGATAGCCTCACGATAGGCCACCTGGGGACGGCCGTGGTTGGCCTCAACTTTGAACTCCCGGAACAGCCGGTCTATGATGATCTCCAGATGGAGCTCGCCCATACCGGCGATGATGGTCTGGCCGGTCTCCTCGTCCGTATAGGTGCGGAACGTAGGATCCTCCGCCGACAGCCTCTGCAGTGCCACGCCCATCTTCTCCTGATCGGCCTTGGTCTTCGGCTCGATGGCGACGGAGATGACCGGCTCCGGGAAGGTGATGGACTCCAGCAGAATGGGGTTATTCGCGTCGCAAAGCGTGTCGCCCGTCCCGGCCTCGTTCAGTCCGACGGCAGCGACGATATCCCCCGCATAGACCTTGTCCACATCCTCCCGGTGGTTCGCGTGCATCCTCAGAATGCGCCCGATGCGTTCGCGCTTCTCCCGGGAGGCGTTGTAGACCTGCGCGCCCTTATCCAGCGTTCCGGAGTATACACGGAAAAACGTCAGACGTCCCACATAGGGGTCGGACATCACCTTGAACGCCAGCGCGGCAAACGGGGCGCTATCGGAAGGCTCCCTGGTGATGGTCTCGCCCGTGCGCGGATGCACACCCGAGACGGGCCCGATGTCCACGGGGCTGGGCAGGTAGTCCACAATGGCGTCCATCAGGAGCTGCACGCCCTTGTTCTTGAACGCTGTGCCGCACAGGACCGGAACCGCAGTGCCCCGGATGGTGGCCTGCCGCACCGCCGCCACCAGCTCTTCCTCCGAAGCGGGATGCCCCTCAAGGTAGCGCTCCAGCAGGTGGTCATCCACCTCCGCCAGCGATTCGTACAGCTTCTCACGCCACTCCTCGGCCTGGTCGCGCATCTCCGCCGGAATCTCCACGGTCTCCATCTTGACGCCAAGGTCGTCGCCATAGATGACCGCATTCATCTTCACCAGATCCACGATGCCAACAAAGTCCGATTCCTGCCCGATGGGCAGCTGGACCGGAACCGCGTTCGACCCCAGGCGCTCCCGGATGCGCTGGACCACCTTGAAAAAGTCCGCCCCCACGCGGTCCATCTTGTTGACAAAGCAGATGCGCGGGACATTGTAGCGGTTGGCCTGCCGCCATACCGTCTCAGACTGGGGCTGCACGCCCTCCACGGCGCTGAACACCGCAACCGCGCCGTCCAGCACCCGCAGGCTGCGCTCTACCTCCACGGTGAAATCCACGTGGCCCGGCGTGTCAATGATGTTGATCTGATGCCCCCGCCACTCGCAGGCCGTGGCGGCAGACGTGATGGTGATGCCGCGCTCCTGCTCCTGCTCCATCCAGTCCATCGTGGCGGCGCCATCGTGCACCTCACCCATGCGATGGATCCGCCCGGCATAGAACAGGATCCGCTCCGTGGTGGTGGTTTTCCCCGCGTCAATATGCGCGGCGATCCCGATATTCCTGACTTTTTCCAGCGGGAACTTTCGCATTCTGATCCCCGTGTCTGCTATGTCAACTTCCGAAAAGAAACGTCGTTGCCGTACAGCGGCAAGTTCTTGCCAGTCTCAAGATGGCCCCGGGCCGGACGGCAAACTCAGGGGCGGACATTCCTTCGCAGTCAGCCCGCCCCCGAAAAGAGATGCTCGAACCGGAGCTAGTACCGGTAATGGGCGAACGCCTTGTTCGCCTCGGCCATCCGGTGCCCGTCCTCTTTCTTCTTGATGGATGCGCCCTGATTGTTCGCGGCGTCCATCAGCTCTCCCGCCAGCTTCTCGATCATGGTGCGCCCGCCGCGCTTGCGCGCGTTGGTCACGATCCAGCGGATGGCAAGAGAGGTCCTGCGCTCCGGACGGACCTCCACCGGCACCTGGTAAGTGGCACCACCCACGCGCCGGGGCTTGACTTCCAGCACCGGCATCACGTTGCGCAGCGCGGTCTCGAAGATCTCGATCCCGGGGCGGCCTGTTCTGGCCTCGATCTCTTCGAGCGCCCCGTAGACGATCTTCTCAGCCAGGCTCTTCTTCCCGCGCATCATCACGCGGTTGATGAAGCGCTGCAGCAACACGTTCCCGTAGACCGGGTCCGGCGGAATCGGCAGTCTTCTGGCAGGTCCTTTTCTCGGCATTTGCTCCTGGTCTCTCCAGACTTCCCTACTGGCGCTTCCCTGGGGAACGCCAGCCATCGTCAAACCTTACTTGGGCTTCTTGGTCCCGTACTTCGAGCGGCTGCTCTTGCGGTCGCGCGTTCCGGCAGTATCCAGCGTGCCGCGCACCACGTGGTAGCGCACTCCCGGCAGATCCTTCACGCGTCCTCCGCGGATGAGCACCACAGAGTGCTCCTGAAGGTTGTGCCCGATGCCCGGGATATATGCCGTGACCTCCATCCCGTTGGTCAGGCGGACCCTGGCGATCTTGCGGAGGGCAGAGTTCGGCTTCTTCGGCGGAACCGTCCTCACCACCAGGCATACACCGCGCTTCTGCGGGTTCTTCTTCAGAGCGGGCGAAGCCGTCCTTTTGCGGACCTTCTGTCGCCCCTTGCGCACCAGTTGACTGATCGTTGGCATAACCTGACTGGCCTACTCCACTTCAGAAACGTGTCTCATCGCCCACCCCGAAGCAGGGGCGGCTTTTTCCGGGCCTACGGCGGACATCCCTCTCACGCGCCCGGCAACAAAAAACCCCTCGACACACACACGAGGGGCATACAGACGCCTGGGAACCCAGGTCAAAATCGGTCAATTGCGACTGGCCTGCTGGATGCCGTATCGCCCCCTTCGTGAGCCGGAGCGCCCCTCGAAGACGTTATGCGGGGCAGCCCCGAATGGTCGAACCGTGACAATATACCGGAACACTGCGGCGTTGTCAACATCCGCCGCAATACGACGGCAACAAAACAGCGTTTTTCAGGCGCGCCGGCGCCCGGGAAGAGATTATCGGCCGGGGAGAGCAGGGTCTGGAGCCTGTCTCCCCGGAACTGACACTTCGGATGATGGCCGGTCTCAGATCTCGGCTTCCTCGGAGGTCGGGTCGAAATCGGCCTCGATCTCCGCGTCCACAGCCTCCTCGTCCAGATCCTCCAGATCTATGGACTCCAGAGCAAGATCCACCGCCTCCTCGACGTCCTCTTCC
>CALCJH010000187.1 GCA_937967775.1 uncultured bacterium
AAATCGCGGCGGGCGTTTATTCCCGTGGCAGGATTCCCGGGGCATCGCAGGTAACCAATCTCCCGGGGGAAGGAGCGCTCCTCCGCCCCCCAGCAGACTTCTCCAGGAGAGGGTTTTCTTCACCATGCAGGACTCCGCCGCGTTGAACGATATGCGCCTGCGCGTGCGCGAAGCGCTCTCACGCGTCCCCGTTACCGACATCCACACCCACGTCTATGCCCCGGCTTTCGGCGACATGCTGCTGTGGGGTATTGACGAGCTTCTGAATCACCATTATCTCATCGCGGAGACCCTGCGCTGGGCGGATGTGACGCCGGCGGAGTTCTGGGAGATGGACCGCAGACAGCAGGCGGACCTGGTCTGGAAGACACTGTTCCTGGATCACTCCCCGGTCAGCGCGGCGGCCGAAGGACTCCTGGAGGTGCTCCGGGCTCTGGGGCTGGATACGGCCTCGCGCGATCTCGAATCCTACCGCGCGTTCTTCGCCGCACAGACACCTGAGGGCATCGTGGACCGGGTATTCGAGTGCGCCGGTCTGGAATCTCTGGTGATGACGAACGATCCGTTCGATGACACGGAACGGGCCGTCTGGGAATCCGGACCGCAGATAGACTCCCGCTTCCACGCCGCCCTGCGCCTGGACTCGCTGATCCTGGCGTGGGAGACGAACTATCCCCGCCTGAGGGACTGGGGCTACGATGTGGAAGGACCGCTGGGCGGCCGCACCATCCCGGAAGTCCGCCGGTTCCTGCATCACTGGATAGACCGGATGGAGCCTCTTTACCTGATGCTGTCGCTCAGCCCCTCCTGGAGGTTCCCGGATGGAAGCCAGCTGAACCGGTTGCTGGAAGAGTGCATGCTGGCTGTCGCCGCGGAGCGGGGGTTGCCGGTGGCGTTGATGCCCGGCTGCCGCAGGCAGGTGAATCCGGATCTGCGACTGGCGGGGGACTCGGTGGGTGTCTCGGACCTGGCCTCGCTGGAGCGCCTGCTCGCCCGCTATCCGAAACTGCGTTTCCTTGTGACCGTGCTCTCGCGCGAGAACCAGTATGAGCTGAACGTCGTCGCCCGCAAGTTTCCGAACCTGATGACGTTCGGGTGCTGGTGGTTCCTGAATATCCCCTATCTCATTGACGAGATGACCCGGATGCGCGTGGAACTGCTGGGATTCAGCCACATCCCGCACCATTCGGACGTCCGCGTCGTGGAGCAGGTGATCCCGAAGTGGACCCACGCCCGGCTCTTCACGGAAGTGGTGCTGGCGGAGCGCTATGCCGCAGTGGAGGAGACCGGCTGGAAGGTGTCCGACGCTGAGATCGAACGGGACTGCAGGGATCTGATGGGACGCAATTTCTGGCGCTTCATCGGCCGGCTGTAGGGACGCGCGCCTGGCGCGGGCGGGACGCTGCTGCAGCCGCCAGGGCGTGGCTTCTTGTCAATCCGCTCCGGTGATCTCAGGGCTGCGGCCGCTCTGTCCCCTGGCTGCAGGCGGATGCGGTGAGACTCTGCGCCGTCCGCCCTGGACGCGGCTCCCAGCGCGGCGGTTCCGGTTGCCGCTGCCGCCCCCGCGATGAATTCCCTTCTGCCGATAGCGCTCATGCAACGCCTCCCGGGAAAGTAATGCTTCTCTGGACAGTTCGACAGGCTTGCAACCACGCTCCTCCGGCAGGAATCCAGCCTGCGCCGGAGGAACAGATGCTTCGGCCGGCGGCCCTTCGGAAGCGCCGGCGGGGAGATGACAACGCTTTGGAACTGTTCTCGTTGAAATCGCGGACCGCAGTGGTGCTGGGCGGAGCGGGTGTGCTGGGCTCCGCCATCGCGCGCGGGCTGGGTGAGGCCGGAGCCCGGGTCGCCGTGGCCAGCCGTTCGCTGGAGAAGAATCTGGCGGAGGCGGAGGCGCTTCGCGGACTCGGTGTAGAGGCCCGCGGCTACAGCGCGGACACCACGGACGCGCACGCAGTCCGGGAGCTGGCCGGGCAGATCCTTGAGGATTTCGGCAGCGTGGATGTGCTGGTCAACGCGGTAGGCGGCAACCGTCCGGACGCAACGGTGATGGAAGCGGACGGTTTCTTTGATCTTAATCCCGACGCGTTGAGACAGGTCATGGACCTGAACTTCTTCGGCGGCGCCATCCTGCCGTCCCAGATCTTCGGACGTGAGATGGCGAAAGCCGGGCGCGGCAGCATCATCAACATATCCTCCATGTCTGCCATCCGCCCGCTGACACGCGTCATCGGCTACTCCGCCGCGAAGGCTGCGGTGAACAGCTTCACGCAGTGGCTGGCGGTGCACCTCGCGAAGAACGGCTATTCGGGCGTCCGCGTGAACGCCATTGCGCCGGGGTTCTTCCTGACCGAGCAGAACCGCTTCCTGCTTCTGGATGAGCAGACCGGAGAACTGACGGCGCGCGGACGGACCATCGTCGAGCATACACCGATGGGCCGCTTCGGCGAGCCGGACGAGCTGATCGGCGCGGCCGTCTGGCTGGCCTCGGATGCCTCCCGGTTCGTGACGGGCATCGTGGTGCCGGTGGACGGCGGCTTCTCAGCGTTCTCGGGGGTCTGATGGAGACATCCACAGCGAGCACGGTGACCCGACAGGAGTGCGTGGACGGGCTGCTTACCCCGCAGGAGGTGGAGAGGATCTGCGCTGAGGGGCTGGAGCATCTGCCCCTGGACGGGCGGCGCGTCTTGCTGGTCATCCCGGATCATACCCGCACCGCCCCGGTGGACTTGATGTTCCGGACGGTATACCGGCTGCTTGCTCCACGGGTCGCAGCGCTGGATGTGATCGTGGCGCTCGGCACGCACCATCCTCTGCCGATGGAGCAGATCTATCACCGCGTGGGCATCACGGCGGAGGAGCACGCGCGGGATTACACGAAGACGCGTTTCTTCAATCATCACTGGAAAGATCCGGATCAGCTTGCGGTGGTGGGCGAGCTCTCGGAGGAGGAGACCGGACGTCTCTCCGCCGGGATGCTGCGGATGCGCGTGAAGGTGCCCGTCAACCGGATGGCGCTGGAGTACGACCACCTGATCATCATCGGGCCGGTGTTCCCGCATGAGGTGGTGGGCTTCTCCGGGGGCAGCAAGTATCTCTTTCCGGGGCTGGCCGGGCAGGAGATCCTGGACTTCTTCCACTGGCTCGGGGCGCTCATCACGAACCCCTGCATCATCGGGGTGAAGCAGACTCCCGTCCGGGACGTCATCGAAGCCGCGGCGCGCCTGGTACCCACACCGCGCACCTGTCTGGCGATGGTGGTCGGCGGAGATGGCCTGGCGGGGCTGTTCTGTGGACCGGTGGAGGAAGCCTGGTCGAAAGCGGCCGACCTCTCGGCGCGCCTGCATATCCGCTACGTGGACCGTCCGTTTCACACCGTGCTCTCGTGCGCGCCGGCGATGTACGACGATCTCTGGGTGGGCGGCAAGTGCATGTACAAGCTAGAGCCCGTGGTGGCGGACGGCGGGCGGCTCATCATCTACGCGCCGCACATCACAGAGGTGTCCTACACGCACGGAGCCATCCTTGACGAGATCGGCTACCACGTCCGGGACTACTTCGTGCGGCAGTGGGACAGGTTCAGGAACTATCCCTGGGGGGTGCTGGCGCATTCCACGCACGTCAAAGGCATCGGAACCTTTGAGGACGGCGTGGAAAGGCCGCGCATCGAGGTCATACTCGCCACCGGGATCCCGCAGGAGCGCTGCCGGAGGATCAACCTGGGCTATATGGACCCTGCCACGGTCCGTGTGGAGGAGTATCGGAACCGGGAGGATGAGGGCATCCTGTACGTGCCGAAGGCCGGAGAGACACTCTACCGGCTGAAGGCCGGGGAATCTGCGCCGGGAGGGACACGGTGAGTCTGACGGGTAAGGTTGCGCTGGTCACCGGAGGAGGACGCGGCATCGGGCGTGCCGCCGCTACGGCTCTGGCGGCGCGCAACGCCGCGGTGGGCGTACTTGCACGCACGCGCGAGGAGCTTGAAGCAGTCGCGCAGGCCATCCGTGCCGGAGGAGGACGGGCCATTCCGGTGGTCTGCGACGTGCGCTCCGAGGAGCAGGTCGCCGCTGCGTTCGATGCGGTGGAGCAAGAGTTTGGCCCGGTGGACATCGTGGTCAACAATGCGGGCGCGCTGATGCTCAAGCCTCTCACGGAGACCGGGCTTGACGAGTGGCGTTCCATCCTGGACGTCAATCTGACGGGGGCGTTCATCGTTGCAAGGGAGGCTATGCGCCGCATGGCGCATCGTCCCGGGCGCATCATCAACGTGGGTTCGCTTGCCGGACGGCGAGGATATCCTGAGCAGGGCGCCTACTGCGCTTCTAAGCACGGTCTTGTCGGGCTCACCAAGGTAATGGCTATCGAGGGACAGCCTCTGGGCATCCGGGTGCACCTCGTGTCTCCAGGAGGAGTGCTTACGGACCTGTCTGCCGACCTGCGGGCATCGCGCAACGACGATCCCTCCCTCTGGATGACCCCGGAGGAGGTGGCGGACGCCATCGTTTTCTGCTGCCTGCAGGAAGGAGCGGCAGTCTCCGACGAAGTCTGCCTCCGGCGCTTCGACAGCGAGCCCTGGCGCTGAAGATCTTGCGGGCGGGTGGCTTCCTTCGGGACGGCCCGGCCTGTTATAATGGAATATCAGCGCTCGCGTGCGGAGAGGCCGGGCGGGAGGAGAGAGACGAAAAGAGGGGGCGCCTGACGCGAAATGCGCAGGATACTCGGTGACAGAGACTTTCCGATAGCGACGTACTCGCTGATCGGGTTCAATCTTCTGCTCTACCTGGCGCTCATTGGGACCATCCGGGAGGAGATCTACCGGGACTGGGCGCTGGTGCCCGGCCGCGCCGGGTTGCTGCAGATGTTCACATCCACCTTCCTGCACGCCTCCGTCCCGCATCTGGCCCTGAACATGTTCTTCCTGTATCTGTTCGGGCGGCGGGTGGAAAAGGCGCTGGGGAGCGTCGAGTTCTTCCTGTTCTATATCGGAAGCGGGTTCGCCGCCAGCGTGATGCATCTGTCCATCGTGTTCGCCTTCATGCCCCCGGAGGCGCGGATGCAGCATGCCCTGGGCGCCTCCGGCGCGATCGCCGGAGTCATGGGGGTCTACGCCATCCGGTTCTACATGGACCGCTTCGAACTGGGTCCCGTGCGGCTGCCCGCCTCCATTGTGCTCCTGGGGTGGCTGGTCACGCAGGTGTTTCTGGGCATAGTGGGGCTGTACGCTCCCTCGCTCACCATCGGGTGGCTGCATCTGGACCTTTCGCAGGTGGGCTACTGGGCTCATCTGGGTGGGTTCATCTTCGGGATGGGTTTCGCTCAGCTCAGCCAGCTCGGGATCGAGGCGCAGAAGGAGTATCTCCTGTCCGATGCGCAGGACCGGCTCCGCCGGGGAACCCTTCTGGACGTTGCGCGGGACTTCGAAGAGCTGCTGACCGTGGATCCGGAGGATCCCTTCGCTTACGCGGAGCTCGGGCGCACCTGGATGCTGCTGGACGACCCGGAGCAATCTCTGCCCTACTACGAGAAGGCGCTGAAGCTGTATCTGCAAGAG
The DNA here is from genome assembly GCA_937967775.1 of uncultured bacterium. Lineage (GTDB taxonomy): Bacteria > Armatimonadota > UBA5829 > DSUL01 > DSUL01 > CALCJH01. Next base: position 5,552 of record CALCJH010000187.1, read on the forward strand.
AACCGGCGGGATCTGGCGGTGGAGCGTCTGCGGGAGTTGCGCTCGGTCTGGCCGGATCTGCCGCTTGAGAGCCGGCTGCAGTTCCGGATGGGCTGCATTCTGGAGGAGATGGGAGAGTTTGACGAGGCGGTGAAGGAGCTCGATCTGCTGGTCCGCTCCGGACGGCGTACGGCGGAGGCCGAGATGGCCGCGCTGCGGATCGGGGAGATTCAGCTTACCCGCCTGAGAAGGCCGGATCTGGCGGCGCAGACGTTCAAGCGGTTCCTTCAGACCTGGCCGGAGAGCGACTGGCGGCAGTTCGCGGAACAGAACCTGGGGAGAGCCACCAATGAGCGATGAGTCCGTGGCCGCGATGGCGGATGTGGAAGAGCGGTCCGAGAAGCAGATCCTGCTGACGGCCATTCAGCGGGAAGCGCGGCTGGCGGGCGGCCGGTGGGCTGTGTCGGCCATCGGCTGCGAGTCCGGGGAGGAGATCTCGCTGCACCCGGATGATCTGTTCCCAGCCGCAAGCGTCATCAAGGTGCCTCTCCTCGCGGCCCTCTACGCTGCCCGGGACACGGGGCTTGTCTCGCTGGACGAGGTGCGTGAGCTGCGGCAAGAAGATGTGGTCGGCGGATCGGGCGTGCTTCTTGAGCTTCACCCGGGACTGCCCCTCACGCTGGAGGATCTGGCGCGTCTGATGATCGTCGTCAGCGACAACACGGCCACGAACATGCTCATAGACCGCCTGGGGGTGCCGTTCATCGAGGAGTTCCTGCTGTCCAACGGATTCCGCCGGATGAAGCTGCAGCGCAGGCTGTTTGACCTGGACGCCCGGGCGCAGGGCCGGGACAACCTTATCACTGCGGGAGAGGTGGCGGAGCTTTTGCGCAGGATGCATCTGGGAGATCTTCCGCCGCTCAGTCCCGCTTCCTGCGAGGAGTGTCTGTCCATCATGCGGCGTCAGCAGCACCGGGAGAAGCTGCCGGCGTTGCTTCCGCCGGGAGCGGTGGTCGCCAGCAAGCCGGGAGGGCTGGAGGATGTGACGCACGACTGCGGGCTCGTTATCACAGAGTCGGGCAAAGCCTATTCGGTGGCCATCCTGTGCGCAGACTTCCGCGATCGCCGTGCGGCGGAGCACGCCGTGGCGCTCATCTCGCTGCGCCTGTACGAGTATTTCGACTCCGGAGGATCTCAGCCGGCCGACTGAGAGACCCGCGACTGGAGCAGCCTCAGCCTCCCAGAAGCTTGCGGGCCCGCTCCGCAGCTTCGGATGCCTGGCCCATCTCTTTGCGCAGCGTTTCCAGCTCGTCCAGATTGATGTAGATCTTCGATACGCCTTCCAGGTCCACGGAGGCCGTGTTCAGCTCCAGCCACCCCTGTTCGGGGCGTTTCCCGTCGTGGACCTCGATGATGCGCATCTTGCTTTTCGGGAAGATCATCCGCCGCCCTTCCTTCCTCCAGCGTCAGTCGCAGATGAGCTGCGGTTCCAGCAGAACCTCTGGCAGTTCCAGGCCCGCCTCCAGCTCCGGCGCGAACCGGCGGGAGAGCTCCTCAACCGTGGTGAATGCCGGGATCCCCAGCTCGCGCGCGTGCGCCAGCTCCTGACGGGAGTCTTCGCACTCTTGCCACCCCGGCATCAGCAGAAGAGCGTGGCACACAGAAAGCCAGTCCAGGTCGCTGCGGCCTGGGAGACGCTCCGGCAGGCGCTCTTCCCGGGAAGGTTTGCGGTGGTAGTGATGGGGAACGAACGGATTGAAACCCAGGGCGGCCAGCCGCTCGGCCATCCTCTCCGCGGCTGCGGCTCCGCCGTCGCCCGTGCTGGTGACGTAGACTCTGACCATGTGCGGCACCTCCGTGTGCTGTGGGACTTACCCGCTTAGCGGTGCTGTCCCTGGGTATTCTTTCTCCGCTCGCCGTGCAAATCCTTTTTCCCTTTGCGCATTCTGGCGCTCAAGTCCTGCGGATGTCGGGACGATTCATGTCCGTGGAGGATAAGACCGGCGCAACGGCAATGAGGATCGAGAGTCTCATCAACGTCCAGCAGAGGATTGCCGAGATCGAGGACCGCATCGAGGAACTCACGGGGCGGGTGCAGGGGCACGCCCCGGATCCGTCCCGCGTCTGGCAGACTCCCTTTGCGGCCCGCCTGCAGCAGGCTGTTCAGCGTCAGCAGACGGGCGGCGTGTCGCAGTGGGAGCCCATCATTCAGGAGGCGGCGGCGGAGTACGGGCTGGATCCGGCGCTGCTGCGCGCGGTCATCGCCCAGG
>CALCJH010000188.1 GCA_937967775.1 uncultured bacterium
GCGCTCGTCTGCGAGAGGCTGAACGTGATGGCGGGCGCGGAGAAGCATCTGCTGGCGCTTGCGGAGGTGTATCCGGACGCGCCCATCTACACGGCGCTCTACACGCCGGAGACCATGCCGGAGGAGTTCCGCAGGAAGGACATCCGCGTCAGCTTCGCCCAGAAGGTCCCCGGAGCAGCGAAGTATCACCAGCGGTTCCTACCCGTCTTTATGCTCGCATTCGAGCAGTTCGACCTCTCCGAATTCGACGTGGTCATCAGCATCAACCACGCCTGCGCAAAGAGCGTCATCACCCGCCCCAAGACGATGCACGTGTGCATCTGCTGCAGCCCGATGCGCTACGCCTGGGACCTCTACCACGACTACCTTCGCGAGTCCGGGAAGGGTAAGGTGTTCAATGCCATCGCTGCGCTTTTGATGTCATCGGCCCGGACGAGGGATCTGCGGACGTCCTTCGGGGTGGATCATTTCGTGGCCATCTCACGGCACGTGGCCGCCCGCATCCGGAAATACTACCGCCGGGAGTCAACCGTCATCCATCCACCTGTGGAGACGCACCGGTTCCGCATCTCCGGCGAGCTGGACGACTATTTCCTGATGGTGGGACGCTTCGCCCCCTACAAAAAAGTGGGCCTCGCCATCGAGGCGTTCAACGAGCTCCGGTTGCCCCTGCTGATCATCGGGGAAGGGGAACAGGAGAAGTATCTCAAGAGCATCGCCGGACCCACCATCACCTTCCGCAGTGGCCAGAGCGATGAGCAGGTGGCCGAGGCGTATGCACGCTGCCAGGCGTTCATCTTCCCCGGAGAGGAAGACTTTGGCATCACGCCAGTGGAAGCGCAGGCGGCCGGCCGGCCTGTGATCGCCTTCCGCCGCGGCGGGGCGCTCGACACGGTCAAGGAGGGGCTTTCCGGCATCTTCTTCGACGAGCAGACCCCGCAGGCGCTGATGGAAGCCGTAAAGCGCTACCGGTCGGAGGATTTCGACCCGCAGGCCATCCGGCAGCACGCCCTTTCGTTCGATACAAAAGTATTCCAGGAAGCCATCCGCCGCTTCGTGGAGGAGAAGTTCGCCGCGTATCGCGCAAGCCTTCCCTGAGCCGGCGGACGCCGCGGCCATCAAGGTGGCGACACTTCCTGCCGATGAAAGTGCAGGAGACGGCCCACCGCACGCGTTTGCGCGGCGGGTGGCTTCATGATAAACTCGACGAGGCTGCCGGGAGGGCCACGGGCGGGGGCAGCATCGCGTAATCACTCAGTCCTGCGGACCGCAAGGCGGGTCGGCATGCGGACGATTCCGGGTGCCGCGCCTGCGGAATGATGCGGGGCAACGTCAACAACCAAACGGAGGACAACTTGGCAAGCATCACCATGAAGGAACTCCTGGAGGCAGGAGTCCACTTCGGTCACCGCACGAACCGCTGGAACCCCAAGATGAAGCGCTACATCTACGGGGGGCGGAACGGCATTTACATCATTGACCTTCACCAGACCCTGAAGCTTTTCGAGGAAGCCCGCGCATTCGTTCAGCAGGTGGCGATGGAGAACAAGCCCATCCTGTTCGTCGGCACCAAGAAGCAGGCGCAGGATGCCGTCGCCGAGGCCGCCAGGCGCTGCCGCCAGTACTGGATGAACCAGCGCTGGCTGGGCGGAACCCTCACCAACTACCGCACCATCCGCGAGCGCATCCAGCGGCTGCGCGAGCTGGAGAAGATGGAGGAAGACGGCAGCCTGGAGCGTCTGCCCAAGAAAGAGGCCATGCACCTGCGCGAGGAGCGCGAGCGCCTGGAGCGGTACCTCGGAGGCATCAAAGATATGCCGGAGTTGCCCGGTGCGGTCTTCATCGTGGACCTGAAGAAAGAGCGGATCGCACTGGCCGAGGCCCGCAAGCTGGACATCCCTGTGGTTGCCATCGTGGACACCAACTGCGATCCCGATGAGGTGGACTGGGTGATCCCGGGCAACGACGATGCCATCCGCGCCATCAAGCTGATGTGCTCAAAGATCGCCGACGCCATCGTCGAAGTCAAGCAGGTGGAGTGGCAAGGCGCCGAGGTGGTGGACGAGGAAGCCGCCGGGGAAGCCGAGGAACCCGATGAGGGCGAGGCCGAGAAGCCCGAGCTTCCCGCCGAGGAGGTGGTGCCCGAGTTCGTCGAGGAGGCCGCCGCCGAGGAGGAAGAGGCGGCTGAGGCAGAGGAGGCTCCGGAGCCTGAACCGGTGGCTGTCGAGGAACCCGTGGCCGTCGCTGAGCCGGCCGCCGAGGCCGAAGCCGCGCCCGCCGAAGGCGAGAGCCGGCCGCGGCGCATCATCCGCGCGGGCAAGATGCCGACCACCCGGGTGGCGAAGGCCGCCGACGCGGAGGAGCAGAGCGCATCCGCCGAGACTCTGGAGCAGGAGTAAGTCTGCCGGACACAGAGCCAGGACGCTCAGGAAGTGACGATTTCCGTACACAGGAGACAAAGAATCAGTGGCCATTGACGCGAAGACCGTGAAGCAGCTCCGGGAAGCCACCGGAGCGGGAATGATGGATTGCAAGCGCGCGCTGGAGGAGACCGGTGGCGACTTCCAGAAAGCGACCGACCTGTTGCGCCAGCGCGGGGTGGCCGTTGCAGCCAAGCGCCAGGACCGTGTCGCGTCGGAGGGGATCATCGAAACCTACGTCCACACCGGCGGACAGATCGCGGTGATGCTGGAGCTGAGCTGCGAGACCCCGTTCGTCGCCAAGAACAGCGAGTTCAAGGACCTGGCCCATAAGCTGGCGATGCATGTGGCGTGGACCAACCCGGAGTATCTGGATCGCGACGAAGTGCCGGCGGAGGTCAT
>CALCJH010000189.1 GCA_937967775.1 uncultured bacterium
TGATGTATGCGGACGATAATCGCGGTTTTCTGCCGCCACGTCCGCGGGCGATTGACCCCAACTTCAACTCGCAGTACAACGGCTGGTGGAACCTGCAGCCGTACGCCAAGACGGACGGTATCTTCCTCTGCAAGAAAGCCGTCAAGTGGAACGGGGATCCCGGCGTCAACAACCGGGGCTACGCCCGCGTGTATGCCGGGCCGCAGGCCACCGGCAACTTCTTGAAAGCCAGCTATCATTTCTGGCCCCACGTGTACGCCAAGCTCCCCTACGATCCGGAGACTCCGGCCAGGCTGGATGTTGATCTGGACGACCCGGACATCGCGTTGAACAGAATGGGCTTGACGCCCGCGAAGCTCCAGCGCGCCAAGGAGCTGGGCGGGCCACTCGCCACGTGTCTGCTTCACAGCATCAACATCCGGGGAGACGAGGGGATTGTGGCGCTGATGATCCGGGGAGGAAACGTGCGGTTCGACGCAGCGGACAAGTACCCGTGGTAGATTGATGCCAGCTTGATTCTTCGGGACGGCTCCTCTATCGGCGAGGAGCCGTTGTCCGTTTCTCGGTCCAAACATCCGGCCCGTCCCGAGCTGTGATTCTTTACTGAGGCCTACCGGCAGGGTATTGTGCTCCGAGAGATAAAGCGGATCGTGGGAGAATTTCTGCAGATCCGGTATGTTCGAGCCGCGCTGCCCGGACACCGAAGGTCGGCCGGGCTACGCCTGCGCTCTTGACCTCCCTCCGGCCGCACCGCTAGAATGCAGAAGAGCGACAAAAAGAGGAGTGGCCCCGGCGCGAGACTGGACTATCAGTTGACAGAATACCCCGAATGCCGGCACAGCGGGGTCAAATCGGCCGATGCCGCCGGTTGCAGAAGGAATCGCAAGCCCGAATGTCTACCGAAATCCCGAACAGCAGAACAGTCATCAGCAAGCTGATCCAGTTCATCCGGGAAAACCAGATGCGGGCGGGAGAACGCCTTCCCGCTATTCCCCGTCTGGCTGCGGACTGGCAGATCAAGCCCAGCATCGTCCGGGATGGCCTGTTGCAGGCGGAGAGTCTGGGGCTGGTGAGCATTCACCCCAGACTGGGTACATTTGTGCAGCAGCCGGACCTCACTCCGATGGTGACTGCCCTCTCTGAAACGCTGGATCTGGCTTTGATGATGGACGACCGGAACCTGGTGCACCTGGGAGAGGCAAGGCTGATGGCGGAGAGGGAGACGGTGGCGCTGGCGGCGGAGCGCGCCCAGCCGGAGGATCTGCTGATCATCCGGCAGCGTCTGGAGCAGCTTCAGCTGTGTGTGGGCGACAGAGCCGCATTCGTCCAGGCGGACGAAGACTTCCACGTCGCCATCGCCCGGGCGGCGGGCAACCCCATTATGACAACGTTCATCCGGGCGCTTCTCGTGGCCCTCCGGCCCTATAGGCAGAGCACGCTGGTGCGGGAAGAGGACGCGGCGAGAACCGCCGAAAAGCACGTGCTCATCTATCAGGCACTGGCTGAAGGGGATTCGGAGCGCGCCCGGACTCTGATGGAAGAGCATTTCGCGGCGGCAAGGGACCTCATCCGACAGAGCCTGGGGCTGCAGCCCGCCTCGGAACGGGACTCGCAGCCGCCCGGGCGAGGCAGACTGTGATCCACGCAGGGCACGATTCACGTCTCCTGCCGCGCTAGTCCCCGAACGGACTGAAGAACTCCTGGCCGACCGCCAGGGACCGAGGCGGTGCGCCATTGACTGAGGCCTTCTTCCGCCCCATCGCCGCAACCCGAAGAGAGGCATCACCTCCTTCGCAGGTGACGCGGACCGTGTCCTCATCGTAGGCCACGTCAAGCCACCGCACCGTCTGGGAAGCCTCAGCGAGCAACTCGCCGTCCTCCAGACGCGAACCCCGCGCCCATGCAAAGCCCCGCAAGCCGCCTGATGGGTCCTTGCGGACACACGCAAACTCGCCCTTCAGACGCACCGGCGCATCGGTGAATGAGACCTCACTCCCAGGGCTGTCCGAGAAGATCACGACGTCCGCGCCGGCGGGCGTTGTGGTCCTGACACCGCAGGTCTCTACCGAAGCGTTCCCGGCCGGGGTGAGGGAAGCCGCGGATGCCTCTGGAGACGCGCCCCGGAAAGGATACGCCACCGTGTCCATCCGCAGGGGAAGGCTGGCGCTGACCGACCGGCGGAGGATAAGGGCGAGCTCCAGCTTCTCGTGGACGAACGCGGTATCACCCTCCTCCAGCACCGAAACCGTTTCGGCGCCGCCCGCAGGAATCAGCGCCAGGTTTCCTCCGCTCGTGCGGGTGGTGAAAGCGATCTGCGTCCGCGGATCCAGCGTGGCCTGCACGTCCGCGAAGTGGAACCGCGAGTCCACCTGATGCTCGCCGCCGCCGCGCACGATGTCCGAGATCACCCAGTAATCCGGCCTCAAGAACACGATACGCCGCACTGGGCGGATAGTCCGGCCCAGACTCTTATATGCCGGGCCCCCCGCTCGCAGATAATCCGCGACGCTCCCGGTGAGGAATGTCGTGGGTCCTCCGGCGTTTTCGAGGTCTGCCCCGTCCACGGAGATGGTGCTGTGTGAGCGGATGGAGATCAGCCGGACCGCGTCCGGAGTGCCGTAAATGTAGATGCCCGGATCGGCAATGAGAAGATTTCCATACGCAAGAAGGATAAAGCTGAGAGCATCGGAGTGGCCGTGGGCGGTGTAACGTCCGTTCCGCAGGATGAGATATCTAGCATCAGGGCCCCAGTCGCTGCGCATGACGTAATAGCCCGAGTGGGGGAAATGCACCGAAAGGCGGTCCGGCATCGAGCCTTCCGCCCCATTCGTGGCCACCCAGAGCATATCTTTCCGGCCGAATGTCTCCGCCCCGCGTTTGAGGAGAGGTCTCGCATCGTCCGCCAGGGCGTCGCCGAACGGAGGGCGGAACCCATCGGGCTGGATGGTGTAGAGATGGAACACCAGCGCCGCTTCCACGCGGGACACCAGCTCCTGCGGAATCTCCAGACCGAGCCGCCGGGCGCGCTCCATGATGTCCAGATACTGCCCGTGAACCATCATCTGGTAGCCGGCGGATTCCCCGATGGGACCGTCAGGCTGCAGGGTCTCCCGCATGTTCTCTATCAACCCGTCGAAGGCCAGGCGGGCGTATTCCTTCGAGCGCGCAAACTCCGGGAACTCGGTGCTGAAGTAGAACAGATGGTCAAACATCTGGGTGGCCCAGTTGCCGCCCCCCTTCTGGATGGCCAGCACATCCGCCATGTCACCCAGGTTGAAAATGAACGCCGCCCTCACGTCCCACGTGAACTCGGGGGCATCCGCAAACACGGTATAGTAGTAGAATTCGTGCGCCAATCGGGCCCCGATGGCCAGCCCGGACCACATGGTGCCTCCCGCAAGC
>CALCJH010000190.1 GCA_937967775.1 uncultured bacterium
AGCAGAACTATCAGTACGACCTGCTGGACCCCGTCGCGGTTCTGAATAAGAGTGTCGGAAAGAGGGTGGTCGTCCGGCACCCGGAGTCCGGCGAGGTGGTGGAGGGAACGCTGCTCAACCCCGTCACCTGGGATCCATCCGGTCCGGCCGGACAGGCTGGCGGCGCTTCGCGGGCGGCCTCCCCGGCATCGCTTGTCATTCAGACACCTAAGGGCCCGGTGCTGAACACGGCGGGGCAGATTGAACTGGCGGAGCTCCCTGAAGGACTCATCTCGAAGCCGCGCCTGCTCTGGCTATTGGAGTCCGGCCGCGCGGGGACGCACCAGATGGAGATCTCCTATCTGACTCGCGGGCTCAACTGGTCGGCCGACTACGTTGCCGCGGTCTCGGCGGATGATAGCACTCTGGATCTGCAGGGATGGGTGACGCTGACCAACAACTCGGGAGCCTCTTACCGCAACGCCACCCTGCAACTGGTGGCCGGCGACGTCAGACGGGTGGCCGCGGAGAAGGGCAGGGGCATCCCGGAAGCGATGGACATGGTGCGGATGGCGGGGGTTGCCCCTCAGTTCCAGGAGGAGCAGTTCTTCGACTATCATCTATACACCCTGCAGCGTCCCTCCGACGTGCTGGACCGGGAGACCAAACAGGTCTCGCTGCTGGAATCCGCGGGCGTGAAGGTGGCCAAGAAGTATTACTACGATGGAGCCCGCAATCAGTGGTGGTGGCGCTCGCCCGGCTGGCGGCCCGGAGAGATGTACGACACCAGCGATTACCGCAAGGTGAACGTGACGATCGAGATCAAGAATTCGAAGGAAGCCGGGCTTGGTCTGCCGTTGCCAAAGGGGGTCGTGCGGGTCTACAAGAAAGACAGCCGCGGCAATCAACAGTTCGTCGGAGAGGATTCCATAGATCATACGCCTGTAGACGAGACCATCCGTCTCTATGTTGGTGACGCGTTCGACATCGTGGGCGAGCGCAAGCGGCTGAAGTTCTCGCGCATCGCGGACCGGGTGGTGGAGGAGACGTTCGAGGTCTCCCTGCGCAATCATCAGGAGAAGGCGGTTCAGGTGACCGTAGTCGAGCACGTGTCCGGCGACTGGGAGGTGCTGGAGAGCTCGCACAAATGGACTAATCCTGATGCCCGCACCTTGAACTTTGTGGTGGATGTGCCGGCGAAAGGGGAGACGAGGGTCACGTATCGCGTCCGCACGCGCTGGTAGAGCCGTCTCCCGCAGGGTCCATTGAGAGATGAAGGGCCTTCCCGGCAAAAGGGGAGGCCCTTTTCGACAGGCGGGGCGCGACGCTTGCGGCTCTGAAGATTTTTGCCCTAATATGAGGAAAGGTAGCATGATATGACCATTGCCGTCATCGGACTGGGAACGATGGGAACGCCGATTGTGCGGCGGCTCCGGGAGTGCGGGTTCAACGTGGTTGTCTGGAATCGCTCCCCGGAGAAGGCAGAGCCGTTCCGGGCGGAGGGTATGCCGGTCGCGGAGAGCCCTGCTGCGGCTGCAGCCGGGGCGGATATAGTGATGTCCAGCGTGCTGGACGATGCAGCCCTCCGGGAGATCAGCCATGGTCCGGAGGGGATCCTGGAAGGGTTAGGGGAAGCTGCGGTTCACTGTGACACCAGCACCATCTCTCCGAAGAGTGCCCGCGAGATCCGTGCGGCTTACGGAGATGCCGGAGAGCGCTTCATGCACGCTCCGGTTCTTGGGAGCAAGAAACAGGTGGCCACTGGTGAGCTGCTGATCTTTGCGGAAGGACCGGCAGCTACGTTGGAAGCGGCCCGGCCGGCGCTTGAAGCGCTCGGAAAACGGATCTGGGAGCTGCGGGAGCCGGGAAGCGCTGCGGCGCTCAAACTGGCGTGCAATATGATGATCGCCGGGATGATCACCACGCTCAGCCAGTCCCTGGTGTTCGCCCGCAAGCACGGGCTGGATCCGCGGGTGTTCCTGGATGTCATTCAGAGCTCCGCGCTGGCAGCTCCAATGTACGCCAGCAAGTCGCGCCAGATCCTGGAGCGGGACTGGAGCGCGAACTTCTTTGTGGACAACCTGATCAAGGACATCACGCTGGCTCGCCAGGCAGCCGCAGAGGCTGGAATAGATGTCCCTCTGCTGGCGCTGCAGGGTCAGTTGTTCGAGGCGGCAAGCGCCGCGGGCTACGGCCGCGACGACTATTCTGCGGTCTACCGGGTCTTCGAGGACATGGCCGGTCTTGGGGATGAGGAGCGGCCTGGCAGGGAGGCGGAGTAAGGCAGAGGGGAGAACACACAGTCTTGGAACTCTGGCAGAGCCTGGTTTTGTATGCGATCGTCGGACTTGCGGCCGGCGTGCTTTCCGGGTTCTTCGGGATCGGAGGGGGAGTCATTATCGTGCCCGCGCTCGTTTTCATCCTTGGCCTGAATCAGCATCAGGCGCAGGGCACGTCCCTCGCCGTTTTCGCTCTGCCGGTGGGACTGATCGGAGCTTACACTTACTGGAGGGAAGGCAGCGTCGTCATCCCGGGCGCTCTGGTGCTGGCGGCGGGTATCTTTATCGGAAGCTATTTCGGCGCGAGCAGGGCTGTGGTTCTGCCCGACGATGTGCTCCGCAGGGCGTTTGCGATCGTCCTGTTTATCGTGGCGCTGAGGATGTTCTTCACCCGCGGTTGAGCCTGCGGCAACGGGTCTGACCGTGGCCGGCAGGGAGTTACTCAAGTATGGCTCTCGATCCTGTCTGCGGTATGGAGGTGGACCCGGAATCGGCGTCAGCCTCTTCACGGGTAGGTGGTCAGGTCTTCTATTTCTGCTCGGATTCGTGCAAGCGGCGGTTTGATGCATCGCAGTCCCGGTCTGGCCTTGCCAACTCCCCCGTGAACAGCCGGCCGCTGGAATTGCTGGAAATGGCTCCGGCCTCCCGGCGTCAGTCGCCGGAGCCTCCGCATCCCGCCGGGACGGCCACTGCGACCCTGAATATCGGCGGGATGCATTGCGCTTCCTGCGTCGGACGGGTGGAGAAGGTGCTCTCCGGCGTGCCGGGCGTCGTTCGGGCTGCCGTTGATCTGACAACACGCTCGGCGTCCGTCGCTTACGATCCCTCCATAGCCTCTCCGGAAGACCTGGCCGCTGCTGTCCGGGATGCGGGCTATGAGGCATCGCCGGTCACTGCTGACAGCTTTCTGAAGCAGGACGATTTCGTAGACGCCGCCTTTCGGATCCGAGTGATCGGCGCCATGCTCCTGACCCTTCCTGTGTTCGTCCTGGAGATGTTCTTCATGGGTTGGGCTCCGGGGCGGTGGGTGTCCCTTGGGTTCAGCGCTCCCGTCGTGTTCTGGGCCGGATGGGAGTTCCACCGGGGTGCCATGGCGTCGGTTCGCAGACGAAGCGCCGATATGAACACGCTCATCTCGGTGGGCACTCTGACAGCCTTTCTCTACAGCGCCGGCGCTCTTCTGCTTTCGCCTGCCGGGCACGCTGCCCATACGTATTTCGAGACCGCTGCCGTCATCACTACGGTAATCCTGCTGGGGCGGGCGCTGGAGGCACGGGCGCGGGGAAGAGCCTCCCACGCCGTGCGTGCCCTGATGGACCTTCAGCCCCAGACGGCTTGCCTTATTCGGGATGGCGGAGAAGTCCGCATCCCCGTGGAACGTGTCTTCCCCGGCGATACTCTGCTGGTCCGTCCGGGAGAGCGCATTCCGGTGGACGGTATCATCGTCTCGGGATCATCCGCAATAGATGAGTCGCTCATGACGGGCGAGGCGATCCCTGTGGAGCGAGGAGAAGGCGACACAGTCCTCGGCGGCACCGTGAACTGCCAGGGAGCCTTTACCATGCGCGCCACCCGGGTGGGGAGCCAGACCGCCCTGCAGCAGATCGTGCGGCTGGTGTGGGAGGCTCAGGCCGGTAAGGCGCCCGTCCAGCGCCTGGCCGATCGCGTGAGCGCGGTCTTCGTGCCGGTGGTCATCGGGGTGGCCATCCTCTCGGCACTGGCGTGGTACGTCTTCGGCCCGGCCGGATCCCGCGACGTCATGGCGCTGACGTCCTTCGTCTCTGTGCTGATCATCGCCTGCCCCTGTGCGCTCGGACTCGCGACGCCTGCCGCGATCATTGTGGGGGTGGGGAGGGGCGCGGAGCGCGGCGTCCTGATCAAAGGCGGTGAAGTCCTGGAGCGCTGCGGCCGCATCACGACGATGGTTCTCGACAAGACCGGCACGCTGACCACCGGCAGACCTCATGTGGCGGAGATCCATCCTGTCGCCGGGGAGCGGGACCACCTTCTCCGCCTGGCTGCGGCGGCGGAGAAGCTATCGGAACATCCGCTTGCAGTGGCCATCGTGGAGAAGGCCGCCTCAGAAGGTCTATCTATTCCCGACCCGGAGGAGTTCCGCAGCGTCGCCGGGAGCGGCGTGCTTGCTCGGGTGGAAGGGCGGGAAGTCTTGGTTGGCAGCCCGGCTTTCATCGCGGCGAGCGGCATCGCTGTGCAGGATGTCCGCAACCGCGTGGATGCCGTCGCCGCCGGCGGCCGGACTCCCATTCTTGCTGCCATTGACGGCAGGGTGGCCGGCGTGTTCGGCCTGTCCGATTCACTGAGGCCAGAGGCTCCTTTGGCCGTGCGCAGCCTGAAGGCGATGGGCTTCCGGGTATTGTTGGCCACGGGCGACAACCGGCTGGCGGCGGAGAGCATCGCAGCCGAGGTGGGAATCAAGGGGGTTCTTGCGGAGGCGTCGCCAGCGGGAAAGGCGGACTGGATCCGCGAGCTTCAGGGGCGCGGCGAAATGGTCGCTATGGCCGGAGACGGTGTCAATGACGCCCCCGCGCTGGCGCAGGCGGATGTTGGCATAGCCATCGGAGCGGGGGCTGACGTGGCGAAGGAGGCGTCGGACATTACGCTGGTCGGCGCCAGCCTGGACGGGCTAGTCTATGCCCTGCGCCTGGCCCGTGCCACGCTCCGCGTCATCAAGCAGAATCTGTTTTTTGCGTTCGTCTACAACACCGCGGCCATTCCTCTGGCGGCCGGTGTGTTCTATCCCTTCACCGGGTGGAAGCTGGATCCGATGGTTGCCGCGGTGGCGATGGCCGCCAGCTCCGTGTCCGTGGTCACGAACAGCCTCCGGCTCCGCCGTTTCCGTTGATTGTTGACAGTCTGCTTCAGACTTTGGGGGTCTCGTGGAGCATGAACGGGTTGCCCTCGGAGTCCACGAACCCGGCCATCCGGCAGACGGGAGTCTCCTCCTCCCACGTCGGCTGAAGCCCTCTGGACTTGAGCTCCGCCACCGCATCGGCGATCCGCGGAACATTGAATGCGATGGTGCCGGATGGCTGGCGCTCCTCGCCTCGATACAGCCCGAACGCCGCCCCTCCTACGTCGAACTCGGCATACACGCCTTCTACCCGGAACGGCTCCGGCAGCCCCAGATTCTCGCTGTAGAAACGGATGGCGCGCTCCAGATCCTCCACGCTGTATGCGATGAAATCCACGCCTCGAATCTCCACAGTCTTCCTCCTTCCGCCTGCGGGGACAGTTCCCTCCTGCCCGGCAGGCTAGACAGTTTATCCATATTGAGAAACCGGAGGCGAGGGGCAGGCGCTCCTTCCTGGCGATATGCACGGTGCCCCTTCAGAATCCCGCGGCGTTGTGGTGTTCCCGGAACTTGTTCCAGGCTCCCGTCCTCCGATGGTTGAGCCGTCCGCCGGAGGCGGACGAGTCGAAACCACATCCTGCAATGCGTGGTCTCGACACGCGCGCCAGGCGGCGCGCTACTCGACCGGCGTGGCTGTTAGTGTCCGGTATACGTGCTGGCAGCCGGTCAATGGGCGGAGAAATCGCCCTCACCCAGACCCTCTCCCGTTCTCGGGGAGAGGGCTTTCGAGCCGCAGACTGTCAAGGTTGCTCCCGGGTACGGTGCGGGCTACCAGCTCAAGCGTAAGAAAGAAGCCTTCTCCCGCTGTGGTGGGAGAAGGCTTGGATGAGGGGGTGAAAGTCACCGGGGCCGGTGTTCCGCGAACGCGTTGCCGGAACATCACCTAAGGTGGTTGAGCCCTCCGCCGCAGGCACGCCTATCGAGACCATTTTGGAGAAGTTGTGGTTTCGGCGTGCCTGCGGCGCGCTGCTCGACCAGCGTCGAGAAGCGTTGAGATGAGTAGAGCCGTCACCGGGGAGGACGGCCCTGAGGCAAAGCAGATTTTTGCCTGCCGCGAGCGGCAGGCTGGCTCTGATGCCAGCTCGCGGCGGCGAGAGCCTCAGGCCGCGTCTGCGGTGATCGTTGCCACCGCGTGCTTCAGGGCGGGCAGAATGACCTGCATCGCCTGCCTGGCAAAATCCGGGTTTCCCTGCACGCTGACCACCAGAGTCTTGTTCCGGATGCCCGCAACCCCACGGCTCAGCATCGCCCGTGGGCTCTTTTGCGTCCCGGCCTGGCGAATCGCCTCAGGAATGCCAGGGATCATGATCTGCAGGATGCCGGCCAGCGCATCCGGTGTCACATCCGTGTGCGCGATGCCAGTACCGCCCGTCGTGATGACCAGTTGGATGTCTGACTCCGGCTTGCACCACTTCTCTACGACAGCCGAGATCAGTCCCTTGTCCTCCGGCACCACCTGCTGCTGCTTCACGGAGAAGGTCTCGGGAGGCAGACAGTCGCGAATGGCCGGCCCGCTGGTGTCGAAAGCGAGCCCCTCAGCGGCAGCCCCATTCACAGTTAGGATCGCGACGTTGATCATGGTGTGGCCACACCTCCGTCTTGCGATTTGCGCGGTCGGCCTCCGTGCCTCCGCGTTGACGTTGTTCCACAAACAGGACCTGATTCAACAGAAAGGGGATTCACCCGTGCGGGTGAATCCCCGGCGAATCGTCACTTGCCGGCCCTCCGGCCGGACTGAAGGCTCAGGCCGATTCCCCTACGCCGCCTCGTTTGCTCCAGAGAGTGGCGCCCGCCAGCGCGATGACCGCAACGATGGCCACCGCGGCGCGCGCGCCGTTAGTCATATCGTCCAGAGCGATCGGGGCGATCAGGAGCGCCACCAGATTCATCACCTTGATGAGCGGGTTCAGAGCGGGACCGGCCGTGTCCTTGAAAGGATCTCCGACGGTATCGCCGACCACGGTCGCCTTATGCTCGTCCGTGCCCTTGCCACCGAACATCCCGTCCTCGACCTTCTTCTTCGCGTTGTCCCACAGGCCGCCCGCATTGGACAGCAGCACCGCCAGGAGCTGCCCGGAGAGGATGGCTCCGGCCAAGAATCCCCCCAGGGCCTCGAAGCCGAGCGCGAACGCCACCATAACCGGCGCAAACACGGCTAGGACGGCGGGGCTCAAAAGCTCCTTCTGAGCGGCGGCGGTGCAGATGGACACGCAGCGCTGATAGTCGGGCTTACCCTCCTCGGAACCGCTGCGCGGGTCATACTCCATGATCCCCTTGATCTCGCGGAACTGGCGCCGGACCTCTTCCACCAGCTGGAACGCCGCGCGGCTAACCGCGTTGATGGCGAACGAGCTGAACAGGAACGGCACAGC